>CAJMON010000061.1 GCA_905214955.1 uncultured bacterium | reverse complement strand
TCAAAAACAGTCTTAAAAATGCAAGCATTTTACACCTGTTTTATGAGATTTTGCTTGGCTCTGAACAGTTACAAAATGCAAAAGAAAAAGGCCTGTCAAACCGACGGGCCTTTTTCAATGCGTTACTGCATATTGGCGAAACGCTCTACTGCTTTTGTAAAACTCTCAATCGTTTTATCTGCATCACCGTGTTCAAGTCCATCAAGAACACAATGCTTGATATGTCCCTCTAAAACTACTTTGCCGCAGCCGTTTAGAGCAGACCGCGCGGCGTTGATCAAAGACAGCACATCCTCACAGGGTACATCTTCGTCCACTATACGATCAATTGCCTGTACCTGTCCGATGATTTTTTTAAGTCTGCGGTGCAGATTATCCGCATCCATGCACTGTTTCATGACTGCATTCTCCATGTTATTTGGATATCTAATAGTATAGCTTATGAAGGGTGAAAAGTCAAACCAGTGCGATTCATATTTTCAAAACTGGCGCATATAGTGATATACGGGAGGGATTGGATATGGAAACAGCAGGAACATGGAAAAACAGAGTATTTGCTGCAGGAAAAGGGGTGCTTTTGTCCTGGATTGTGACAGGAATCCTTCTTGCGTTGCTGTCGCTGGCACTGTGGAAACTGGATCTGGATGAGGGGAAGGTCACCATTGGAATCCAGGCGGTCTACATGCTGTCTGCATTTGCCGGAGGAATGATGACGGGAAAAAAAGCACAGAGCCGGAAATTTTTGTGGGGGCTTTTGGTGGGAATTCTCTACTTCCTGATTCTCCTGGTTCTGTCCTGTATAAACGGGAGCCTTTCTGCAAGCCAGAGCATGATTGTATTGTGCATATGCGCTGGAAGCGGAACTGTAGGAGGAATGCTGGCATAAAAAAAGATAGATTTTTTCAGAAAGGTATGGTATACTAAAGCAGTCTAATCTTAAGGCATATCAAGAGAAAGATACTCAAAATGGACTGAAGATTCCTCAGAGCATTCCACGCAAGAGATAAAATTTCAACAGGAAAAAACACTCAAAGAGAGATGGCAGCAGAGAAAATAAATTTCGCTGGCAGAATCCCCAAAATTAGAAAATCAAACCAAAAATCAGAATAAAAATTAAAATAAGACAAATAAAACAAGTTCATTACAGAATGATGCAGAACACAGAAAGAAAGGGAACAGCGTTTTATGATGAGAGAAAAATACGAGTCGTTGTCTGCAGCAGCGTTAAAGGACATTGCAAAGGCGCGGGGGCTGAGAAATATTTCTACACTGAAAAAAAGCCAGCTTGTAGAGCGGATGCTCGAAGAAGATGCGAAAGAAGAAGCTGCGAGGGGAGAAGCGGAAAAAGCAGCGAAGGCAGAACCGGCAGAGAAGATAGAAGAGACTGGGAAAGGTGAAAATCCAGAACCAGAGACAAAGCCTGAGAGAAACAGCAGGGCAGCCGCAGGGGAAAGTATGCAGGAGCGGCGGCCGAGACGGGAGCCTGGCCCAAGAACAGAAGGAATGCGCCGCAGAAACATTCGGACAGAGTCTGGCGAAGCGTTTAAAAACGAAGGACAGAGCCGGCCGTACCAGAATCAGAATCATTCCAGGTATCAGAACCCAAATCGGTGGAATGAAAATCGAACTGTAGAATCACAGATAGCCGGACAGCCCCAGTATCAGAACCGGTGGAATGACAGCCGGAGTACAGAAAATCAGAGCCAGTCTCAGTACCAGAACCAGTGGAACGAAAACCGGGCACCACAGTCTCAGGAATCAGAGCAGCAGATTCAGCCGCAGAACCAACCCCAGCCCCAGTATCAGAATCGGTGGAATGAGAACCGTGAGACGGCTGCAGCACCAAGAAATGATGCAGAACTGCACACAGAGGATTCCGCAGAAGCAGAAAACCACTGCGCAGAAGACCGCCCAAACGCAGATTTGACCCAGTTAGACAGCGGGATTACCGTAGAAGGCATTCTGGAAGTTCTTCAGGATGGATATGGATTTATCCGGAGCAACGGCTATATGCCGGGAGAAAATGACGTGTATGTGTCTCCTTCCCAGATCCGCCGCTTTAACCTTCGTACCGGAGATTTGATTTCCGGAAATACCAGAATCAAGACACAGCAGGAGAAATTCAGCGCACTGCTGTATTTAAAATCGGTCAATGGAATTGCGC
This sequence comes from uncultured bacterium, assembly GCA_905214955.1. GTDB lineage: Bacteria > Bacillota > Clostridia > Lachnospirales > Lachnospiraceae > Limivivens. The sequence continues at coordinate 17,046 of CAJMON010000061.1, read as the reverse complement.
CGGGAATTGCCAGCCGCCGGACCAATTTCGAAGATATGACGCCGATTTTTCCGAATCAGCGTCTGAAAATGGAATGCGACAGCAAGAATACAGCCATGCGGATTGTGGATATGATTTCCCCGATTGGAAAAGGACAGCGAGGCATGATCGTGTCTCCGCCAAAGGCAGGAAAGACGACTCTGTTAAAAGAAATGGCAAAATCCATTCTTCACAACAATCCGGAGATTTATCTGATGATTCTTCTGATTGATGAGCGGCCGGAGGAAGTGACAGATATCCGGGAATCCATTGTAGGAGAAAATGTGGAAGTGGTGTATTCTACTTTTGATGAGACACCGGAACACCATAAGAGAGTATCGGAAATGGTGATTGAGCGTGCAAGACGTCTGGTAGAGCATAAGAATGATGTTGTGATTCTGTTAGACAGCATCACACGCCTGGCAAGAGCATACAACTTAACCGTTCAGCCAAGCGGCCGGACACTTTCCGGAGGACTGGACCCGGCGGCCCTTCATATGCCGAAGCGGTTCTTTGGTGCTGCCAGAAACATGCGGGAAGGGGGAAGCCTTACTGTGCTGGCGACAGCTCTTGTGGATACCGGCAGCAAGATGGATGATGTGGTATACGAGGAGTTTAAAGGAACCGGCAACATGGAGCTGGTGCTTGACAGAAAGCTTTCTGAGAGACGCGTTTTTCCGGCCATCGACATTCCAAAATCCGGAACCAGACGGGACGACCTGCTTCTGGACAAAGAAGAGCAGGAGGCTGCTTACATTATGCGGAAAGCATTAAACGGTATGAAGCCAGAAGAGGCAGTGGAAAATATCATCAACATGTTTGTACATACCAAGGACAACAAAGAATTTGTCCAGATGGTACGCAGACAGCATTATATCTAATGATGCTAGGGTCAAAAGCCTGAAACCACGATGTGCTTGCACGATAAGGCTTTTGAACTTGGAACCCGCCAAACATGAGATGTAGAACATCCAGTGGATGTTCGCCTTGCACCGACCGGAGCGGAACGTAGATTGCTTTGCAGCGGAGCAATTCGTAAGTATTAGATAGAATAAAATAGATATAAAAAGAGCTGACGCTCTGCAGTTTTGATGCAGTGCGCAGCTCTTTTTATATGCCGTCAGGCAGCTTTATTTGTTTTTAAAGCTTGCTCTTTTACGAAGGGTAGGATCCAGGATTTTTTTACGGATACGCAAGGACTTGGGAGTTACCTCCAGAAGTTCGTCAGTATCGATAAATTCCAGAGCCTGTTCCAGGCTTAAGATTCTAGGCGGTGTCAGCTTTAAGGCATCGTCAGATCCAGAAGCACGGGTGTTGGTCAGATGTTTGCTCTTGCAGACATTCAGTTCAATGTCTTCCGGTTTTCCGCTCTGTCCGATGATCATACCGGAGTATACTTTTTCACCTGGTCCGATGAATAAGGTACCACGGTCCTGTGCATTGAACAGACCATAGGCAACGGACTCACCGCTCTCAAATGCGATCAGAGAACCCTGTTTGCGGTACTGGATGTCTCCCTTGTAGGGGCCGTAGCCGTCGAAAATGTTGTTCATAACACCATTTCCCTTGGTATCGGTGAGAAACTCTCCACGATATCCGATCAGTCCTCTGGCAGGAATGGAAAATTCCAGACGTGTGATGCCGGCATCGTTGGTGCTCATGCCCTGCAGTTCACCTTTGCGCAGGGAAAGCTTCTGGATGACATTTCCGGAAAATTCATCAGGAACATCCACATATACCAGCTCCATGGGCTCCAGCTTACGGCCGCGCTCATCGGTTTTGTAAAGAACCTCTGCTTTGCTGACAGCAAATTCGTATCCTTCACGGCGCATATTCTCGATCAGTACGGACAGGTGCAGCTCACCACGTCCGGATACCTTAAAGGATTCGGTAGTGTCTGTTTCTTCTACACGCAGGCTGACATCAGTGTTCAGCTCTTTGAACAGACGGTCGCGCAGGTGGCGGGAGGTTACATATTTTCCTTCCTGGCCGGCCAGAGGGCTGTCATTTACAATGAAATGCATAGCAATGGTAGGCTCGGAAATCTTCTGGAACGGAATGGCTTCTACATGCTCCGGCCCGCATAGGGTATCTCCGATGTGCAGGTCTGCGATACCGGAAATGGCTACGATGGAACCAACGGCAGCAGATTCTACTTCTACTTTATTCAGACCGTCAAACTCATACAGCTTGCTGATCTTGACACGTTTCTGCTTGTCAGGCTCGTGATGATTTACCAGAACGCATTCCTGGTTTACCTTGATGGTACCGTTGTCTACTTTACCAACGCCGATACGTCCAACATACTCATTGTAATCAATGGTGCTGATCAGTACCTGGGTAGCAGCGGTCTCATCTCCGGTAGGAGCCGGGATGTAGTTTAAGATGGTCTCAAACAGAGGCATCATATCCTTGGGTTTTTCAGAAAGATCCAGGGTGGCATAGCCGGCTTTTGCAGAAGCATAGACGAAGGGGCAGTCCAGCTGCTCATCAGAAGCATCCAGATCCATTAGAAGCTCCAGAACTTCGTCAACGACTTCTTCCGGACGGGCTTCCGGACGGTCGATTTTATTGATGCAGGCGATTACCGGCAGATCCAGATCCAGTGCTTTCTGGAGTACGAAACGGGTCTGGGGCATGGGACCTTCAAAGGCATCCACCACCAGGATAACGCCATTTACCATTTTCAGTACACGTTCTACTTCGCCGCCGAAGTCTGCATGGCCTGGGGTGTCGATGATATTGATCTTTGTTCCTTTATAAAAAACGGCAGTATTTTTGGATAAAATAGTAATGCCGCGCTCACGCTCGATATCGTTGGAGTCCATGACACGTTCTGCAACTTCCTGATTGGCGCGGAATACGCCGCTCTGTTTCAAAAGTTCATCTACCAGAGTCGTTTTGCCGTGGTCAACATGGGCAATGATGGCGATATTACGAACATCTTCTCTTTTCATAAATTCTGATTCCTCTCTAAATCAAACATAGCCTAATGATTTTCAACCCTACTAGTTTATCACATTTTTGGCGGATTTCAAGAGATTTCCACAAAAAATAAAAGATATTCGGCGAAAAAATGCCATATTGGGGCGGGCTGTAAAACCACTCCTGTGACAGCGCATCGTGGTTTCAGGATTTTGGTTCCTGACATCAAAAAAATAAAAAAAGAGGTTCTAAGGATGAAAAAGTACTCATAGATATAGTTATGTAAAAAAACGCAGTACGAAAAAATACTTCGTAAGAAGAAGGGAGAACGCAGGGAATGGCGGATAAAGTTATTGAAAACAATCAGGTGTCAATTATAGGAAAGGTGGTTTCTGGATTTACATTCAGCCACGAAGTATTCGGAGAGGGCTTCTATATGGTAGAGTTGTCCGTGAAACGGCTCAGTGATTCCTCAGACCGGATACCGGTGATGATTTCCGAGCGTCTGATTGATGTTGCACAGGATTATCAGGGAGAGTACATACAGGTGGAAGGACAGTTCCGGTCATACAACCGGCACGAAGAAAAAAAGAACCGTCTGGTCCTGTCTGTATTTGCCAGAGAGGTTTCATTTGTGGAAGAAGCGGACGATAAAGTAAGGAGCAACCAGATTTTCCTGGATGGATTTGTCTGCAAGCCCACCGTGTACCGGAAAACACCTCTGGGAAGGGAAATCGCCGATATGCTCATTGCGGTCAACCGCCCCTATGGAAAATCGGATTACATTCCCTGCATCTGCTGGGGAAGAAATGCCAGATTCGCATCCGGCTTTGAGGTGGGAAGCAGAGTGCAGATCTGGGGAAGAATTCAGAGCAGGGAATATATGAAACGTCTGGAAGGGGAACTGACGGAACGGCGCACAGCCTATGAAGTTTCCATCAGCAAGCTGGAGCTGGCAGAGACAGAGTAAAAGAAAACATAGACTGCTGCTTGCATTTTCGGCCAGGTTGTAGTAAGATAAACAAAATCTGAGGACACATGCAGTGAAAGAACAGCTGATTAAGAGGTGTATTATGGACAGGGGTTCAGTGCAGATTTATTTTGGCTCTGGAAGAGGCAAGACAACCGCAGCTATTGGCCAGGCGATCAAAGCAGCCAGCCAGGGGAAAAGTGTTTTTGTGATCCAGTTTTTAAAAGAAAAAAAGGAAGATGAGATCAGCTTCCTTGCAAGACTGGAGCCAGAGATCAAGCTTTTTCGGTTTGAGAAGACAGAAGAGTCCTTTCAAAATCTCACCGAAGATGAGCAGGCAGAAGAAATCCAGCATTTAAAAAATGGAATGAATTTTGCAAAAAAAGTAGTGGTCACGGAAGAATGTGATGTATTAGTCTTAGATGAAGTCCTGGGACTGATGGATTATGGAATCGTCACGGCAGAAGATCTGCGCAGTCTGATTGGCATGAGCCGGGAAGGAATGCGGCTGATTTTTACCGGTTCCAGAAGCGGTGAAGAGATCTGGGATGTGGTGGACGAAGCAGTGGAGCTGGTTCCGAGAAAAACAACGATTGACAACAGAATTTAAGAATGGTATAGTGAAAGCAGACAGAGTTTTTCGTAGAGGTTGCGTGTTTCAAGAGTATATAGTCCGATGTGTTCAGGCGCAGGAGAAGATTATAGAAAGGGAAGGACGCCGAAAGGTGCAGTACCTGTAGCTGCATACTTGGGCGTACAGTGAACAACTGTATGACTGTCACCGCATCTGCGGTGGTGAGCTACCTGATAAGACTAAGTGACCATGAGTTTTTAGGGGGCTGACGGTTTCAGCCTCCTTTTTTATGCACAAGGAGGAGAATACAGCTATGGCAATTTTCACAGGAGCAGGTGTAGCGATTGTAACCCCGATGAAGGAAAACGGGGATGTGAATTTTGAAAAATTAGGAGAACTGATCGAGGAGCAGATTGCGCGGAAGACCGATGCTATCATCATTTGCGGAACCACGGGAGAATCTTCCACCTTATCCCATGAGGAGCATCTGGATACGATAAAATATGCTGTTGACAAAGTGGCAAAGAGAATTCCGGTGATTGCAGGAACTGGTTCCAACTGCACCGAAACAGCCGTATATCTGTCACAGGAAGCAGAAAAATACGGAGCGGACGCCGTTCTTCTGGTGACTCCTTACTACAACAAGGCGACACAGAAGGGTCTGATCCGTCATTTCACCACCGTTGCTGAGTCCATCAAGATTCCGGTAGTTCTGTACAATGTGCCAAGCCGTACCGGATGCAACATCCAGCCGGAGACTGCTGTTTACCTGGCACAGCATGTGGAAAACATCGTTGCCATCAAGGAAGCCAGTGGAAACATTTCCCAGGCAGCAAAGCTGATGCAGCTGGCAGACGGATGCATTGACCTGTATTCCGGAAATGATGACCAGATCGTTCCCATTATGTCTCTTGGCGGAAAAGGTGTGATTTCTGTACTGTCTAATGTGGCTCCGGAAACAGCACATGACATTGCAGCCAAATTCCTGGAAGGCGATGTAAAAGGAAGCCTGGAGCTGCAGCTGAAAGCTCTGCCTTTATGCGACAAGCTGTTCTGCGAAGTGAACCCCATTCCGGTAAAGACTGCCTTGAACCTTCTTGGAAAAGAAGTAGGCCCCTTACGCGGACCGCTGTGCGAGATGGAAGAAGCACATGCAGCAGAGCTTGCAGAGGCAATGAAAAATTTTGGATTAACACTTGCGTAAAACCAGTTAACACAAAGAATACATAGAGGAGACACCATGGTAAATGTGATTATGCATGGCTGCAACGGCCATATGGGACAGGTGATCACCGCTTTAGCAGCCGAAGATCCGGACATCCAGATCGTGGCAGGAGTGGACATCACCGGAGTACAGAAAAATGATTATCCGGTATTTTCCAATATTGGAGAATGCACAGTGGCAGCAGATGTCATTATTGACTTTTCTTCTGCAAAGGCAGCAGATGCCCTGCTTGCTTACTGCACAGAGAAAAAAGTACCGGTGGTTCTGTGCACCACAGGACTTTCTGAGGAGCAGCTGGAAAAAGTAAAAGAAGCATCCAGGGAAGTGGCAGTTTTAAAGTCTGCCAATATGTCTCTGGGTATCAACACCCTGTTAAACCTGCTTCAGAAAGCAGCGAAAGTACTGGCCCCGGCAGGCTTTGACGTGGAGATCGTGGAGAAACACCATAAACACAAACTGGATGCCCCCAGCGGTACTGCTCTGGCCCTGGCAGACAGCATCAATGAGGCCATGGATCACGCTTATACCTACACCTATGACAGAAGTGACAGACGCCAGGAGAGAGACCCGAAAGAGATCGGTATTTCTGCTGTACGCGGCGGCAATATCGTAGGAGAGCATGAAGTGATCTTTGCAGGCACCGATGAGGTGATTGAATTCAAACATACGGCTTATTCCAAGACAGTATTTGCAAAAGGAGCTGTTCAGTCAGCCAAATTCCTGAAAGGAAAAGAAGCCGGTTATTACGACATGAGTGATGTGATTGCAGCACAGTAATCAAAAAAATCAGCCCGGGAAGGTTTCTTTCCGGGCTGAATGTGAAAAAGGGAGTAAACGCGTGGATAATAATCTCGAACAGAAATATCTGAAAAATATGGCAAAACTGTACCCGACGGTTGCGGCAGCCTGCACGGAGATCATCAATCTCCAGTCCATTTTGAATCTGCCAAAAGGAACAGAACACTTTATGACAGACATCCATGGAGAATATGAGCAGTTTTTCCATGTGCTGAAAAATGGTTCCGGATCGGTACGGAAAAAAATTGAAGAAGAATTTGGCAATACCTTAAGCAGCCGGGATAAAAAAAGCCTGGCCACCCTGATTTATTACCCGGAGCTGAAAGTAGATCTGGTCGAAAAGACCGAAGACAACTTAGAGGACTGGTACCGGATTACCCTGCACAGATTAATCCAGATCTGCAAGAGGGTAGCCTCCAAATATACCCGCTCAAAAGTGCGCAAAGCACTGCCAAAAGATTTTGCCTATGTGATCGAGGAGCTGATTACGGAAAAAGAAGAACTGCTGGACAAAGAAGCCTACTACAATTCCATCATCAGCACCATTATCCGTATCGGAAGCGCAAGAGAATTTATCATTGCCATGAGCAATCTGATCCAGCGGCTGGCAGTGGATCACATTCATATTGTAGGGGATATTTTTGACAGAGGACCAGGTCCCCACATCATCATGGACAAGCTGATGTCTTATCATTCTGTGGATATCCAGTGGGGAAACCATGACGTGGTGTGGATGGGAGCAGCAGCCGGACACAAAGCCTGCATTGCCAATGTGATTCGTGTGGCTGCCCGGTATGGAAATTTGGACATGTTAGAAGAGGGATACGGTATCAATCTGATTCCCCTGGCGACCTTTGCCATGAGTACCTACGGAAATGACAAATGTGCCTGCTTCCGCATCAATTATGTGGCCGCAGACGATTACAATCCAAGGGATCTGGAGTGGGACTGCCGGATGCAGAAGGCCATTGCCGTGATTATGTTCAAGCTGGAAGGCCAGATTATCCGGGAAAATCCAGAATTTGGCATGGATGACCGGATGCTGTTAGATAAAATGGATCTGGAAAAAGGAACCATTACCATTGATGGAAAAACCTATCCTTTGGAGGATACCAACTTCCCAACCATCGATCCCAAAGATCCCTATGCACTGTCAGCAGAGGAAGAAGTAGTGATGGACCGCCTTCAGTCTGCCTTTGTCAAATGCGAAAAGCTTCAAAAGCATGTGCGTTTTTTGTTTTCTAATGGAAGCCTGTACAAAGTTTTCAATTCCAACCTGCTGTACCATGGCTGTGTGCCGTTGAATGAAGATGGAAGCTTTAAGAAAGTCCGGATTTACGGAAAAGATTACAGCGGAAAAGCCCTGTATGATATTCTGGAAGTATGGGCCAGAAAAGGCTACTATTCTTTGGACAAAGAAGAGAAGAAAAAAGGCATGGATATGCTCTGGTATATCTGGATCAATGGAAATTCTCCCGTGTTTGGAAAGGATCGGATGACCACTTTTGAGCGGTATCTCATTGCGGACAAAGAGACCCACAAGGAAGTAAAGAATCCGTACTACACGTACATGGAGAAGGAAGAGACAGTGAACCAGATCCTGGAAGAATTTGGTCTGGACGCCAAAGATTCCCATATCATCAACGGCCATATGCCAGTGAAGGTATCCAAGGGAGAAACGCCTGTGAAATGCAATGGAAAACTGCTGATTATTGATGGCGGATTCTCCAAAGCATACCAGAAAGTCACTGGAATTGCCGGATACACCCTGGTGTATAATTCTTATGGCCTGATGCTGGTAGCTCATGAACCATTCGTTTCCGTGGAAGAAGCAGTGGTGAAAGAAACGGATATTCATTCTGTCAGTATGGTAGTGGAGCGTACTACCAAACGTCTTCGCGTGGCGGACACAGACGCGGGAAAAGAACTGGAAGCCAGCATCCAAGATCTGGAGAAGCTGGTGGCAGCTTACCGTGCGGGTGAGATCCGTGAGAAAGTGTGACAACCCCCGTTTTTGAAAAAAATGGATGCATTCGGGGACTTGCGCTGTGTTTGAAAATATGCTACAATAAAGCGGTAATGCGTTGAATGATAACAGCAAAAGGAGAAAAACAATGTTAAAACAGATTGCGATTTTCGCTCAGAATACCAAAGGGGCACTTCAGAAGATTACGCAGATCCTCTTTGATGAACAGATAAATATTATGGGTTCCGTTACCAATGACAGTGCAGAATATGGAATTATCCGTATGGTGGTTTCCGAGCCGGAGAAAGCCAAGAAGGCGCTGACAGCAGCAGGCTATATGTGCCAGCTCAACCAGGTGCTTGGGGTCGAAGTGGAAGACCAGCCGGGAAATTTAAACCAGTTGTTAACTACCCTTTCTGAGAGCAATGTGACCATCAATTATATTTATCTTTCTTTTAACCGGGATTCAGGAAAGCCGATTATGGTTCTGCATACTCCGGATATTCTGGAAGTAGAAGAGTGCCTGCGGGGAAAAGGATTTATACTGTTATAACTCGTGATTAAACGGATTGCTCCATGCTTGGCATCTCCGTATTCACTTCGGCCGGTGCAAAACGAACATCCACTGGATGTTCCGCACCATATCGGGGACGTGTTCCAAGATTCTGCACCCACTTTTGTGCAAGCATACGTGGGCATAGGGCATAGACCTTTTGACACTGTAATCAAAATAAAATTCTCTCTTGACAGATGTTCTGTCAGGTAGTAAAATGACACAAATTAAAAATTACAACAGTAGCAGACAAAAGCTACAAGATTCTGAAAATTGAAGATTCCATTCAAACCGATGAAGCGGGGATAAAGGCAGAGGGGCATTTCCAGAGAGTCCGGGCGGGTGAGAGCCGGGCAGAACGCTGACTGTTAAATGGGCCGCTGAGGGCGCAGTGAAAAGAGTTCATCTGAGTATTCTGCGACGTGGGGCATACGTTAGTTGCCGGGAATATGTTAGTATTCCGTGAGAGTACGGGAAACCGTAAAGCAAGGTGGTATCGCGGGGAATATCTTTGTATGACTCGTCCTTGACAATAGAGAACTATTGTCAGGGACTTTTTTTATGTCATAGGAAACTTCGCCCTATGACACAAAAAACGCTTCGCGGGATGCGCACTTGCGCGAAGAAGAAACATGTCGCAAGCGGTCGCGCTCGGCGCGAGAATGTGCCAAGGCACATTCTTTCTTGTGAATTACAGTGGACAAAGATCTACACCCATGTGTGCTTGCACCCTGTCCTCTCCGGCAGAACAGGAGGAAATCATGTATCCATCATTTGAAGAAACTAAAGCAATCATCGAACAGAACGAATTTAAAGCCATTCCTTTTTCCAAGGAAATCCTTGCAGACCTGTATTCTCCCATCCAGGTGCTGGGAATTTTAAAGAAGGCCAGCAGCCACTGCTTTCTTCTGGAAAGTATGGAAGACAACAGACAGTGGGGAAGATACTCCTTCTTGGGATATGATCCGAAAATGGAACTCACCTGTGAGAACGGCAGGCTGACCATTGACCGGAAGGCAGAAGGGCAGACCATTACAGACAAGCCGCAGGAAGCTATCCGGGAGATCATACGGGAACACAAAGCGCCCCGGTTTCCAGGGATTCCCTCCCTTACCGGAGGTCTGATCGGATACTTCGCTTACGACTATATCCGATACAGTGAGCCCACTTTAAACCTGGATGCGGAAGATCAGGAAAAATTCAAAGATGTAGACCTGATGCTGTTTGATAAAATCATTGCGTTTGATCATTTAAAACAGAAAATGGTTCTGATCTACAACCTGAAGCTGGATGCCCAAAAGACGGCAGAAGAACAGTACCAGGAAGCTGAAAAACAGCTGGCAGACATGGAAGCGCTTCTGCAGTCTGAAAAGGCAGAGATTCCGGAAGGACGGATGACTTCAAAGATCCGGCCGCTGTTTGAAAAAGAAGCCTACTGTCAAATGGTAGAAAAAGCAAAACGATATATTTACGAAGGAGACATTTTCCAGGTTGTGCTTTCCAACCGCCTGGAAGCGGATTTTGAGGGAAGTCTTTTCAATGCGTACCGGATCATGCGGCTTAGCAATCCTTCCCCCTATATGTTTTATTTTTCCAGCAATGACATTGAAATTGTAGGTGCATCCCCGGAAACCTTGGTGAAGTTAGAAGACGGCATCCTTCATACTTTCCCATTAGCAGGAACCAGACCCAGAGGAAAGAACGAAGAAGAAGATACCCGGTTAAAAGAAGAGCTTCTGGCAGATGAAAAAGAACGGGCAGAGCACAATATGCTGGTGGATCTTGGAAGAAATGATATCGGAAAAGTCAGCGAGTTTGGCAGTGTCAAAGTAGAAAAATACATGGATGTGGTGAAATATTCCCACGTCATGCACATCGCTTCTATGGTAGAAGGAACCATTGCCAAAGACAAAGATGCCCTGGATGCCATTGCCAGTGTCCTCCCGGCAGGAACCCTTTCCGGGGCACCAAAGGTGCGTGCCTGCCAGATCATCAACGAACTGGAGAACAACAAGCGTGGTATTTATGGAGGAGCCATTGGATATCTGGATTTCACCGGAAACATGGATACCTGCATTGCTATCCGGATTGCCTTTAAGAAAAACGGAAAAGTCTTTATCCGGTCAGGTGCCGGAATCGTAGCAGACAGCGTGCCGGAAAAAGAATACCAGGAATGCATCAACAAAGCGCAGGCAGTGGTGAGTGCACTGGAAAAAGCACAGGGAGGAGCAAAATTATGATTCTTCTGATTGACAACTATGACAGCTTTTCCTACAACCTGTACCAGGCAGTAGGACAGGTAAATCCGGACATCAAAGTGGTACGAAACGATGAACTGACTGTAGAAGAAATCCGGCAGATGGCGCCGGAAGCCCTGATTTTATCTCCAGGGCCTGGCCGCCCAAAGGAAGCAGGCATCTGTGAGCAGGCAGCAAAAGAACTGGCAGGAGAGTTTCCAATCCTGGGTGTGTGCTTAGGACATCAGGCCATCTATGAAGTCTTTGGCGGAACGGTTTCCTACGCAGGAAGACTGATGCATGGAAAACAGTCCATGGCAAAATTAGACTTGACCTGCCCGATTTTTGATGGGCTTCCAGAAGAAGTGCCGGTGGCCAGATACCATTCCCTGGCAGGTGTAAAAGAGACACTTCCAGAAGAATTGAAAATCACAGCACAGACGGCGGAGGGAGAAATCATGGCAGTGGCTCACAAAACCTATCCCATTTACGGGCTGCAGTTTCATCCGGAATCCATTCTGACACCGGACGGACAGAAAATGATTGAGAATTTTCTGAAAATTTCCCGGAAATAAGAGATTCAAAGAAAATAGAAAAAGACAAACAGAAACGGCAGAAGGGAGAATAACGATATGATCCGTGAAGCAATTATGAAAGTAGTAAACAAAGAAAACCTTACTTTTGAAGAAGCAGAACAGGTGATGGATGAGATCATGGGAGGAGAGGCTTCCCAGATCCAGATGAGTGCATTCTTAACCGCACTGGCCATGAAGGGCGAAACCATTGATGAGATTACCGCCTGTGCTGCTGGTATGCGCAGGCACTGCATCAAGCTTCTCCAGGACAGAGACGTGTTAGAGATCGTGGGAACCGGCGGAGACCATGCCAACAGCTTTAACATTTCCACCACTTCTTCCATCGTGGTGTCTGCAGCAGGCATTCCAGTGGCAAAACATGGAAACCGGGCAGCCTCCAGCAAATCCGGAGCAGCCGATGTACTGGAGGCACTGGGCGTCAACATTACCTTGGAACCGGAAAAGAGCCGCCGGATTTTAGACGAGATCAACCTGTGTTTCTTATTTGCCCAGAATTACCACATTGCCATGAAGTATGTGGCCCCAGTGAGAAGAGAGCTGGGAATCCGCACCGTTTTTAATGTCCTTGGTCCCCTGGCAAACCCGGCAGGTGCCAACATGGAGCTGATGGGTGTCTATAACGAAGCGCTGGTAAAACCCCTGGCACAGGTTCTGGCGAATTTAGGCGTGAAAAAAGCCATGGTGGTATTCGGACAGGACGGACTGGATGAGATTTCCATGAGCGCTCCCACTACCGTGTGCGAACTGCGGAATGGAACTTTCAAAGATTATGTGCTGACACCGGAAGACTTGGGAATGACACGGTGCAGAAAAGAAGATCTGGCAGGCGGAACGTCGGCAGAAAATGCCCAGATTACAAGAGATATTTTAAATGGAGCAAAGGGTCCAAAAACCGATGCAGTATTGTTTAACTCAGCAGCCGCTGTTTATCTGGCAAAGGACGGCATTACCATGCAGGAAGCGCTGGAAGAAGTAAGAGAAGTGATTGCTTCCGGAAAAGCAGCTAAACAGCTGGAGGCCTTTGCGACACTTTCCAATACGCTGTAATGCAGAAACGAAAAGGGCAGAGAGGATTGACATGATATTACAGGAAATCGCAGAAAATACCAGAAAACGTCTGGAAAAAATCAAAGAAGAAGTTCCCCTAAAAGAGGTGCAGGCAAAAGCCCAAGGGATGAATGCCAACACCGGATTTCCCTTTAAGAAAGCCTTAAAAGCGCCGGGAATGTCTTTTATCTGTGAAGTAAAAAAAGCGTCTCCTTCCAAAGGCGTGATTGCAGAAACCTTTCCCTATCTGGAAATTGCAAAAGAGTACCAGGAGGCAGGGGCCAGCTCCATATCCGTGCTGACAGAGCCGGATTATTTCCAGGGAAGTCCCCGGTATCTGCAGGAAATCAGCCAAATGGTGTCCATTCCCACACTTCGGAAAGATTTTGTGGTAGATGTGTATCAGATTTATGAGGCAAAACTTCTTGGTGCTTCTGCTGTGCTTCTGATCAGCGAGCTTCTTACAGAAGCCCAGTTAAAGGAGTATCTGGAAGTCAGCTGGAAGCTTGGGTTGTCAGCCCTGACAGAAGCCCACAGCGAAGCCCAGGTGGAAAAAGCGTTAAAAGCAGGGGCAGATATTTTGGGAGTGAACAACCGGAATCTGGAAAATTTCCAGGTAGATATGGAAACCAGCGTCCGCTTAAGAAAACTGGTGCCGCCAGAGACTGTGTTTGTATCGGAGAGCGGCATCCGTACCAGAGAAGATATCATGCCACTGGAAGAAGCTGGTGTGGACGGTGTACTCATCGGAGAAACCTTTATGAGAAGCCCGGATAAAAAGGCGATGCTGGCACAGCTGAAAGGACAGAATGGATGAGCGGCACAAAGATCAAGATCTGCGGACTGACCAGGGCATGTGATATCCAGGCAGTCAATGAATCCAGGCCGGATTACATTGGATTTGTATTTGCAAAAAGCAGACGGCAGGTATCCGAGGAACAGGCCGAAGTTCTGGCAGGCCAGTTAGTTCCAGATATTCAGGCCGTTGGTGTGTTTGTAAATGCGCCCACAGAGCAGGTGATCCGCCTTCTGCAAAAAGATGTGATCCAGTTTGCCCAGCTGCAGGGAAAGGAATCCCAGGAAGAAATCCGCTTCATTCAGGAAAAGACCGGAAAACCGGTAATCAAGGCGTTTTCTGTGGAAACCATAGAAGATATTGAAGAGGCATCCAAAAGCCCGGCAGAATATCTTTTGTTTGACCACGGAGCCGGTGGAACAGGAAAAGCCTTTGACTGGAGCCTGGCAGAGAAAGCAGGAATCATGGTAAAACAGCCATTTTTCATTGCCGGAGGAATCCGGATGGAAAATATAGAAGAAGCAGTCAAAAGAACCGCTCCTTTCGGGGTGGATGTAAGCAGCGGTGCAGAGACGGACGGATGGAAAGATCCGGAAAAAATGCGCAGGCTGACAGAAATGGTGAGGAGAATGTGATATGGAAAAAGGCAGATTTGGAATTTACGGAGGACAGTACATTCCGGAAACACTGATGAATGAAATCATCCATCTGGAGGAATGCTATCAATTTTATAAAAAGGATCCGGAGTTTAATGCAGAGCTGGACAAGCTGTTGAGAGAATATGCAGGCCGTCCCTCCCTTCTGTATTATGCAGAAAAGATGACAAAAGATCTGGGAGGAGCAAAGGTTTACCTGAAAAGAGAGGATTTAAACCACACCGGTTCCCATAAAATCAACAACGTACTGGGCCAGGTGCTTATGGCAAAGAAAATGGGAAAAACCCGTGTCATTGCAGAAACCGGTGCAGGCCAGCACGGCGTTGCTACAGCTACCGCAGCAGCCCTTCTGGATATGGAATGTGAAATTTTCATGGGCAAGGAAGATACAGACCGGCAGGCATTAAATGTATACCGGATGGAACTTTTGGGAGCTAAGGTACATCCGGTGACCAGCGGAACCATGACTTTAAAAGATGCCGTCAATGAGACCATGCGGGAGTGGGTCAACCGGGTCAGCGATATCCATTATGTGTTAGGATCGGTTATGGGTCCCCATCCCTTCCCCACCATTGTAAGAGATTTTCAGTCTGTCATCAGCAAGGAAGCCAGAGAGCAGATTCTGGAATATGAAGGAAAGCTTCCGGCAGCCGTTATGGCCTGCGTAGGCGGCGGCAGCAATGCTATGGGCATGTTCTACAACTTCATCAATGACAAGGATGTACGGCTCATCGGCTGTGAGGCAGCAGGAAAAGGTATTCATACTGAGAAACATGCAGCTACCATTGCCAAGGGTGAGCATGGTATTTTCCATGGCATGAAATCCTATTTCTGCCAGGACGAATACGGACAGATCGCTCCGGTGTATTCCATTTCCGCAGGTTTGGACTATCCGGGAATCGGACCGGAACATGCATGGCTGCATGATACCGGAAGAGCAGAATATTATCCGGTAACCGATGATGAGGCAGTAGATGCCTTTGAATACCTGGCAAGAAAAGAAGGTATTATCTGTGCCATTGAAAGCGCCCACGCAGTGGCATATGCGAGAAAACTGGTACCCACCTTATCCAAAGACGACAGCGTAATCATCTGCCTGTCAGGGCGGGGAGATAAAGATGTGGCAGCCATTGCACGGTACAGAGGGAGGAACATTTATGAGTAAGATTGCAAATGCATTTCAGAATAAAAAAGCATTTATCGGATTTCTGACAGCAGGAGATCCGTCTTTGGACAAGACAGAAGAATTTATCCTGGAAATGGAGCGGGCAGGAGCGGACTTAATTGAGATCGGCATTCCGTTTTCCGATCCTATCGCAGAAGGTGTGGTCATCCAGGATGCCAATATTCGGGCGCTTTCTGTGGGCACTACCACAGACAAGATTTTTGCAATGGTGGAAGGGTTAAGAAAAAAGACCCAGATTCCCCTGGCATTTATGACCTACTTAAACCCGGTGTTCCATTATGGATATGAGCGCTTCTTTGCACGCTGCGAGGAAGTGGGCATTGACGGCATCATCATTCCGGACATGCCTTACGAAGAAAAAGGAGAGCTGGAGCCTATTGCAAAGGCTCATGGTGTGGATGTGATTTCTCTGATTGCTCCCACATCAGAACAGCGGATCGGTGAAATTGCCAGCCACGGAAGCGGATTTTTGTACATTGTGTCCTCCATGGGCGTTACTGGCATGAGAAGCCAGATCACCACAGACCTGGATGGCATTCTGGCCGCAGTCAAAAGAGCTTCCGATCTGCCTGCAGCAGTTGGATTTGGCATCAACAAACCGGAACAGGCAGCCAGGATCGGCAAGATTGCAGACGGTGTCATTGTAGGAAGTGCCATTGTGAAGATCATTGAAAAATATGGAGCAGAGGCAGGACCTCACGTATACGAATATGTTCATTCTATGAAAGAAGCATTAAAGACCGCCGAGTAAAGGCATTAACGGGGCTGGGAGGCTTTGGAAAGGGCGTTTAACAGGTCTTTCCGCTCCTTCCAGTCCGGAAGAAACCGGGTCATGTATTGATGAAAAACGGCATTGTGGCTGGGCTCTAACAGATGGCACAGTTCGTGGACGATGACGTATTCCAGACATTCTTCCGGATAGGCGCCAAGAGCCTGGGCAATCCAGATACGCTTATCCCGAACATTGCAGGTGCCCCAGCGGGTATGCATATCCCGGATGCGCCATTCAAGAGCATGTACTTTCATGACAGGTTCCCATTTTTTCAGAAAAACAGGAATCTGCAATGAGAGTCTGGCACGCAGTGCTTCCCGGTCCATGGCTGGAAGCGGAAGAAAAGAAGAAAGGGCAGGGTCTAAGGCAGCAGGATGCATTACGTTTTCCTGATGCTTTCGGATCCAGTCCTCTTTTTTTACAAGAAATGCCTCAATCTGAGAGAGGGGCATCCGCCTGGGAGCGGTGACATGGATACTTCCGTCCGGGTAAATGCGCAGGTAAAGATTTTTGATGGATTTCCGCTCTAAGGTATAAGGAATGGGGTGGCTGTCTGTCATGGGATAGTTCCTTCTTTCTGAAAATGCTTGAAAGCTTCAAAAAAACTATAACATATTCTCTATATTTTTTGGAAGGAAAATGGTATGATAAATGTACCATTGAAAAAGAAGCAGGAGAAACTTATAAGTAACTAAACATATTGCTTAATATAGTTAAATGTGTTTAA
>CAJMON010000060.1 GCA_905214955.1 uncultured bacterium | reverse complement strand
CTTTACGATGACGGATACCTCTGTAGCATCCGATTTCCTGCAGTCTCTTAATGTTCAGTGCGATCTCTCTTCTCAGATCACCTTCTACGTTGTAATCTGCATCGATCACGTCACGGATACGGGATACTTCTTCGTCAGTCAGATCTCTGACACGGGTATCCGGATTTACGTTTGCCTTCTCCAGGATTTTGTCAGCGCTTACTCTGCCGATTCCATAGATGTAAGTCAATCCGATTTCTACACGTTTTTCTCTTGGTAAGTCTACACCAGCAATACGAGCCATGTAATTTTCCTCCACTTTTTCTGTAAGAAACGCCGCCATACAGCCCATGCGGGAAAGCATGTCTGAAATGTAGTGTATGAAACGCCTCTTATTATATTGTCCCAAATTGAGGCTGTGTGAACAACTGTCCACAGCCCAGCCGGATGCCCGGTACAGCTCCCGGCCTTTCCGTGTCATCCCGGTATGATGGACGACCCGGTACTTAAGCAATATACGATGAATCATCAGCAGCGGCATCTTGGCTCCAAGACCGCACAGTGCAAACGAATATATCATATATTGTCATCAGTATAACAACACCTCCTGGTGAGTCATACTGCAGCCGCATCAAAATACATAATCACAGTTCCAGATGAGATAAATCAGCCCTGGCGCTGTTTATGCTTCGGGTTCTCGCAGATAATGCGGATACTACCCTTTCTCTTAATGACTTTGCACTTTTCGCAAATCGGTTTAACAGATGAACGAACCTTCATGGTAATCCTCCTTTCCTGTTTTTGCGTCCCTTTTCGGGATATTAAGGCATAAAAAAATAAGCCTTCACAAAAAGTTCGACTCAAATTATAACACCTGTTTTTTTAAATTGCAAGTGTTTTTTCATTATTTTATGCATTTTTTTCAAGGGGTTTTGAGGCGGAAAGCTTAGCGCCTCCCGCCCCAGGAATTATTTAATGACAAACTGAACCAGTTTCAGATCTTCGTTGTATCCCAATGTGTACTGCAATTTTCCGTCTTCATAATTGGCTGTGAGGATCACGGCCGCATAATTGTCACCGGTCTCTTTCACGGTCTGTCCTACAAATGCCGGCTTTCCAAAGCTTTGGAAGGCTCCTTTGGCTTTCACCGTATCCAGATACTGGTTGTAGACCTCTTCTGTCAGTGCTGAAGAAACGCTCGGGTCCATTTTTTCTAAGAATGCCTCATAGTCTCCGGACTCTGCCAGAGTAATGTTTTCCTGGGATAAGGTGGTCAGTTCATCTTTCGAAAAGCAGTCTGCAAGTTTTGTACTGCCAGAACAACCTGCAAGGAGCAGGCACAGCAGCAGGGCGCAGATGCCTCCGGCCCACTTTTTCCACATAAACCAGTTCTTCTTATTCTTTCTCATAGATATTCCCTCTTTTCTCTTCTTGATTGATTTTGTTTCTATTCTTCCCGGCCCATACCAGAAATCCTGCTCCTGCCGCAAAAATCAGGGCTTCTTTTGCCCAAAGACTGATATTCCATACTGCTGTCAGATCCAGCAGGGTATGAAGAATGACTGCTAGAAACAGCCATCGCTTCTTCCCGCTTTTCACTCCACGAAGCACCATCACCGAGGCTCCCACGTGAAAACTTACTGCCGAAATTCTTTCCAGAACTGCCACAGCAATTCCAAGTGCAGATACCGAAGCGCCTGCCTGGATCTGTTCTGCCAGCATAACAAAGACCCACACGGCCTCTGTCCCTCCGTGCCCCAGGCCAAAAGCAATGCCATCCCGCCAGTTCCAGTGCTTTTTCCCAAGCAGCCAAAATCCAAGATACCTTCCAGGCTCTTCTGCCAGTCCTGCCGTAGCCGCCAGAAACAGGCCATACAGAAAGGGACTTGCATAAGGCAGGACCTGAAACCATGACTGGTATGCCAGAACATTCTGCAGAATCGGAATCCGGATCAAAAGCTGGGTGATTGAAAAAACTGCCGCTCCCATGCCAATATCTTCTGCAATGAGAATCCATTTTCTCTGGTTTACCATATTTCTCATACCCACACCTCCTCCCATCTGCTGCTCCTTATTTGGGAATCATCAGGATCACTTTGTATACGCCATTTCTTTTTTCCACTTCCATGGTTCCGTGATACCGTTCCAGTGTTTTCTCCACATTGGACAGCCCAAGCCCCATATGCCCTGGCTTTTTCTGACCTTCTTCCGATTCCTTCATGGAATTTTCCAGGCTGGCCACCCGGAATCCCTGCACTTCATTTATTTTTATACGGAGAAATCCGTCCTCCGTCTGGCCTGCCGCCTCCACTGCGTTGTCCAGCAGATTGGCAAACACCGCTGTCAGGTCAATGTCCCGTATGTCCGAAAGATCCACATCACCTACGGATGCCTGCACAGCAATGCCCAGTTTTTTTGCCTGATCCAGTTTTTCATTTAAAATGATGTTCAGCATCCGGTTAGCGGAATAGTATTTCTCTCCCATGGTATTCAACATATGGTACAGATCCCGGACGTAGCCTTCCCCTTTTTCTGTTTCCTGCTCTTTGTACAGACGTTCCACTGCCTGGAGATGATTTTTCATATCGTGGATCATTTTCCTGGATTCCCGGTACTTTTTCTCCAATTCTGCATAGTACCGGTACTGAAGATCACTCTGTTTCTGGAAGAGTTCCATTTCCTGCCGGATCCGGCTTGCCCGGAAAATATCATTCATCAGCCAGAAAAATGCTCCGTTTACCACCAGAAGCACCGCAATGTTGACAAAGATCAGCTTTACGCCATACATCTGAAGATAAATATTCCCTACCATCGCAAGACTGACCAGATAAAAAATACTGGCAGCCGGAACCATACAGGTGACGATCACTACCGCCGGACGCAGTGCCTGCACCTGCTCCTTGGACCGTCCCAAAAGGAACAGCTTTGTCAAAAGCAAATACACCAGCATCTTTACCCCAAGCCCGATATCCGCTGCCAGATAAACATCCCATTCCATGCCGGCAAACAGAATAGAAACCGCAAGATTGACTCCTGTTGCTGCAAGCGCCAGGCAGAAATTCAGAAACAGATTTAAAATGACCGCTCCAGCCGTTCTGGTAAACAGGCACCAGACCGCCGCCAGGGTAAGGAGCAGGTCTACAGCAAACACCATCGCCCCGATTCCCCCTGCATTGGCTGCAAACTGTCCAGTCAGATACAGGACAAATCCAAGTACATACCAGCCTTTCTTTCGAAAAATGGTCCGCCCATTCTGACTCATAAAATACCACTGGCAGCCAGTCAGGCAGAGAAATTCCATAATGCCGAGAATGGCATTTGCAATCACAAGTGGTGTCATTTCGATCCCCCTTTAAAGCTGCTCTGCCAGATACCTGCCGAATTCTTTTCGAAAAGCAGCGGATTTTTTCTGCGACAGTGGAACAATGCTTCCATCCATCAGCTCAATCTCGTATCCCCGAAGGCTTTTGATCTTGGCAAGATTTACCACAAAGCTTTTGTGGGGCATGGAAAAATGCCAGGGCTTCAGCCGTTCTGCCTGGGCGGTAATGCTTCCTTTCATCCAAAGCAAGCCTGCCTTGGTGTGAATGCAGATTTTCCGCTCCAAATATTCCAGGTACAGAAGATCCCTGGTGTCAGCCTGAATAATTCCGTTTTCTGTTTCCAGCCGGACCAGGCTTGGGGGTTCCTCCTTTTTGGTGTATTCCACTGCTTCCCTTAGAATCCGCAGAATACTTTCTTTTTTCACTGGTTTTACCAGATATCCGAAAGCATGGACGGAAAACGCGTAATCCCGGTATTCCTCATATGCTGTCAGATATACAATCTTTACCTGCTTGTCCCTCTTTCGCAGAATTCTGGCCGTCTCCAGTCCGTTCATCCCCCGCATATCCACATCCAGAAAAATCAGGTCGTACTGTTTTCTGCTGGATGTCAGACTTTCCCCGCTGGAATAAAAATCCGTCTCATGCAGCATTCCTCCTGCCTGGATCACCCGTTCCAATTCCCGAAACACCGCCTCTTCATCGTCACACACTGCGATTTTCAGCATCCTGTTTTCTCCTGCCTCTCTCTTTATCTTACTGTTTTTATTTATTTACGCAATTCTTTCTGTTCAAGTGACAGATTTTTCTGTCTGAAAGAAAGGTGTAAAAAAGGATGTGCGTTTTTTCTTCTGCACATCCTGCTTTTTATGGTTCTTCCGGGTATTCAATTTCCACCAGAGTCAGCCCCTCCGGTCTTGCGGTTTCACCAGCCAGGCTTCGATCCTTTGCCTCCAGGATTTCTTTTACATGCTCCGGCGGATAGGCACCGCCTCCTACCCGGATCAGGGTCCCTGCAATAATCCGGATCATATTGTATAAAAATCCATTTCCCCGGACTCTGAGGACGATCATGTCCTCCCCTTCTTTGAAAACATCCAGGGAATAAATGGTCCGCACTGTGGATTCCACTTCCGGTTTTGCCGTGCAGAAACTTTTAAAATCATGTTCACCAACCAGATATCCGGCAGCCTCCTGCATCTTTTCCACATCCAGAGGATAATGATAAAAGAAGGAATACAGCCGCCTTGTAGGATCTGGAAAACGCCGGTTTAAAATCCGGTATTCATACGTCTTTGCCGTTTTGGCAAATCTGGGATGAAAGCTTTCCGGCACCTGGCAGGATTCCTGAATCCGGATATCTGCCGGAAGCCTGGTATTTAATGCATAAGAAATCTTTTCTGCCGGCATTCTGGCCTGTGTGTCAAACACCGCCACATTTCCTTTTGCATGGACGCCTGCATCCGTTCTGCTTGCACCTGCAATGCGGATGGGTTCTTTTAGAAGCTCTGACAAATGCTTTTCCAGCACCTCCTGGACGGTGATGCCGTTTGGCTGGGTCTGCCAGCCGCAGTAATGGGTTCCGTCATAGGCGACGGTCAGTTTTACACGTTTCATATTTTCACCAGTGTTCCTGTCAAAATCACCACAGCCACGTAGCCAAATAAGACTGCGTAGCCCTGATAATCTGCCTTGCGGTAGATCAGGGGATTCATTTTTGTCCGTCCTTCCCCGCCCCGGTAGCCTCTGGCTTCCATGGCCATTGCAAGGTCATTGGCTCTGCGAAACGCCGAAATAAACAGGGGCACCAGAAGGGGCACCAGGTTTTTCGCTTTCTGGATCAGATTTCCTGACTCGAAATCTGCACCTCTTGCCATCTGCGCTTTCATAATCTTGTCTGTTTCTTCCATTAAAATAGGAATAAAACGCAGGGCAATGGACATGGTCATAGCAATTTCATGCACCGGAATATGGATTTTATTCAGCGGTGCCAGGGCTTTTTCCAGACCGTCTGTCAGGTGGTTGGGTGTGGTAGTCAGGGTCATAATCGTAGATCCAAGGATTAAAAACACCAGACGGATCGCCATAAAGACGGACTGCCGGATGCCTTCCTTTGTGATGGTCAGCTTCCAGATCTGAAGGACGGCCGTACCAGGCGTGAGAAACAGGTTAAATACCACGGTAATCATCAACAGAACAAAAATCCCTTTTAAGCCTCTGGTCATAAATTTAAACGGAACCTTGGAAATCCGGATCACCGCTGCCAAAAACAAGGCTGCTACCGCATACACGGCAAAGGATTTGTACAAAAACAGGGTAATGATAAACAGCATGGTGCCGCCTAACTTGACTCTGGGGTCCAGTTTATGAATCGGGGAATTCGCTGGATAATATTGTCCAAGTGTAATGTCTCTGATCATACGTTCCTCCCCATAG
Organism: uncultured bacterium; assembly: GCA_905214955.1. Lineage (GTDB taxonomy): Bacteria > Bacillota > Clostridia > Lachnospirales > Lachnospiraceae > Limivivens. Next base: position 13,691 of record CAJMON010000060.1, on the reverse strand, counting down.
CCGTCAAAATCGCATTTTTGGCTTCTTCCACCGTAATGGCATCGGTATCAATGTTCCATCCTGCCGCTTTTAAATTTTTTACAACATAGTTCACCTGAGGCACTGCAAGGCCAATGCCCTCCAATTCTTTTGTATGGCGGAAGACTTCTCTTGGTGTCCCGTCAAACATGGCTTTTCCATCATTGATCACAATCATCCGCTCCACATAGTTGGCAATGTCTTCCATGCTGTGGGACACTAAAATGACGGTAATCTTTCTCTCCCTGTGAAGCTTGGAAATCTGATCCAGAATCTCATCTCTTCCTTTGGGGTCTAATCCTGCAGTAGGCTCATCCAGAATCAGCACTTCCGGATGCATGGCAAGAATGCCTGCAATGGCTGCCCGGCGTTTCTGCCCTCCGGATAGTTCAAAAGGCGATTTCTTATACGCTTCTTTTAGAAATCCTACCTGCTCCAAGGCTTCTTCTGCCCGCTTTTCTACTTCTTCCTGGGGCAGTCCCAGATTTTTGGGGCCAAAGCACACGTCCGTAAAGACATCAATCTCAAAGAGCTGGTACTCCGGATACTGAAAGACCAATCCTACTTTTCCCCGCAAGGCGCGCAGATCGTATCCTTCCTGGTAAATATCTTCTCCATTATAATAGATGGTTCCGGAAGTTCCTTTTAACAGGCCGTTTAAATGCTGGATCAGCGTGGATTTTCCAGAACCTGTATGCCCGATAATCCCAAGGAACTGACCATCCGGAATTTCCAGGCTGATGTGGTCTAAGGCCGCTTTTTCAAAAGCGGTTCCTTCCCCGTAAATATGTGTTAATTCTTGGATTTTAATTGACATAAGTTTTTCACCAATTCTTCCCGGCTTAAGATCCCCTCTGGGAGATCCAGCCCCGCTTTTCGAAGTTCATGCGCCAGCAGTGTCACCTGCGGAACGTCCAGACGGTACTGTTTTAGCTGGTCCACCTGGGAGAAAATCTCCTTTGGCGTTCCCTGCATCACGATTTTTCCTTCATCCATCACAATCACCTGATCTGCATAAATCACTTCTTCCATATAATGGGTAATGAGGATCACCGTCACATTTTCCACCTGGTTTAGCGCCCGCACCGTGCGCAGTACTTCCCGGCGTCCTGCCGGGTCCAACATGGCGGTTGGCTCATCCAACACAATGCATTTTGGATGCATGGCCACCACCCCTGCAATGGCCACCCGCTGCTTCTGGCCGCCTGACAGCTTGTTGGGCGATGCCTTGCGGTACTCCCACATGCCGCAGCAGCGCAGGCTCTCTTCTGCCCTCTGCCAGATTTCTTCTGTGGGCACTCCCATGTTTTCCGGACCAAATCCCACATCCTCTTCTACCACACTGCCGATAATCTGGTTGTCCGGATTCTGAAATACCATTCCGGCACTGCTTCGGATATCCCAGACATTTTCTTCTTTCCGGGTGTCCTTTCCATCCACATACAGTGTTCCCTCTGTGGGCACCAGAATCGCATTGATATGCTTTGCCAGTGTAGATTTTCCTGAACCATTGTGACCCAGAATTGCAATGAACTGCCCTTTCTGGATATTCAAATCCACGCCGTCCACTGCTTTTTTTACCTCTTCCACCTGGCCGTTCTCGTCATATTTTTTATATTCAAATACTAGTTTTGCCGCTTCTATGATTCCCATACCTGTCCTGTCCTTACGCAGTCTTTTTGTCCATTTTAAAATAGGCCAGTTTAAATGTCAACGTGTTTCCCCAAAAAGATTGACGACAAAGAAGACGCCTGCCATCTCTGGCACAGCGCCTTCCTTTTAAATATATTTCGAAATCGGACATGCCAGTCTGGGGAGTTCCTGGTATGTCCTGGGAAACTGTCAACTGTCTTGTCTGATTTCAACTCTGTCTCTTTTTTCTCTGGTATCCGTCTGCAGATACCACGGCTCCCATCACCAAAAGGCTTCCAAAAAGACCTGCTGCTGCGGGAAATACCTCTGTCTCATCACTGGTCACTGCCGGACTGGTAGAAATCGTACCGGCTGCTCTCTTGGCAGTATCTGTCTTACTGCTGTTCTGAACTGTGCCAGACTGTACACTGCTGCCGGTCTTGGTGCTGCTGTTGGCAGAACTGCTTCCGCTGCCGCTCTTGGTGTTGCTGTTGGCAGAATTGCTTCCACTGCCGGTAGATGCTGTACTGCCAGGCACTTTTACTGCCGGCTGAATCTTATCAGTACTGGGCTGGGTTTCCGGAGTACCTGCACTTGCATCCGTGCTGCCCTGGGGCTCACCTGTATTGGAGTCTGTACCTGGCTGGGTCTCAGCGGTTCCCGCATTGGAGTCTGTACTCGGCTGGGTCTCGCCGGTTCCCGCATTGGAGTCTGTACCGGACTGGCCTGTACTCGGACTGCCCGTGGTGTTCGCAGAACTACTGCCCTGGATCTCACTGCCGCTCTGACTTCCTGAACTTTCGGTGCTGCCCTGGGATTCTGCACCGGACTTGGTATCCGGGTTTTCGGTCTCCGCCTCTTTGATCTGAATATTGCTTTCAGGGCCTACACCCACAATCAATTCGCCGCCTACCCCAAGCAGCAGATCTGCTGCACTCATCTGTACTTCACCTGTCAACACGGTCTCTGTCTCAGTCTCCGCTGCCTGAACTGCAAGCAGCGCTCCGCCGGAAGCTCCTAAAATCATCACAGCTCCCATTGCCGCATATCCGCACAGTGCCTTTTTATAATTTCTCCCATTCTGTCTCGTTTGGTTGGCTTTCATGGTGTTCTCCCCTTAAATGTAACAATTCATTTCTGTTTCCGTAATAACATCCCCTCGAATATGAACCGATTATAACATTTAAGAGACAACTTTTCAAGTATTTATTACAAATTTGTTAAAATTCTTTGTTGTATTATTACATTACTTTTCGGAATCCTGCGTAGTATCCACTTTGATCTCTTCTCCTGCCATGCGGAGAATGTCCTTAATCTCCTCTTCCGGCATTTCCAGATAAGCAGACAATTCATCCACAGACACTTTGTGTTCCAGATCCTCTTCCAGATTCTTCACAGCTTCCTGGAGATGGTTAGCTCGATCTGCAATCTTCTGTCCCATGTCTGCCAGGTCCTGATTTTCCTCCACTGCCTCTTCCATGGCTTTCTGGATTTTTTCAAACAGTCCCTTTTCGTATTCTTCCAGGCTGAGTCCTACTTCCAAATCTTCCAGTGCCAGCATCAGACCAATGTTTCCTTCCTGGATCAGATCCCCCTGGGGAACTCCCTCATACTGATAGGTTCTGGACAAGTCGTAAACGGTCTGAAGATATCCCTGGGTCAGTCTTCCCTTTGCCAGGCGGTCTCCTGCCGCCGCCATCTGGAACAGCTTCCATTTTTCTTCTTCCGGAATCGCTTCCAGTTCTTTTAACTCTTCCTCATAAAACTCCAGCGGCGCATTTCCGTCTTCCTCCGGTTCATACTCCATCTTTGCACTCTTTTCTCCGGCTGCTTCCTTTAAAACGGCTGTCTTTTGGGGAGTATAGCCTTCAATCTCAATCTTTTCTCCTGCCAGATACTCATAAATCAGCTGGAAATGTTCTTCTTCCAGTCCGCCGTTTTTAAAAAATCCTTTGATTTCATCTGTGGTGAGATAATTTCCATGCTCATCCGCCAGTTTTTTCAGTTCTCCCAACATTTCCCGAAAAATCAGTTTATCCTGCATCTGCTGCTCCTTCCTGCTCTGTCTGCTGCAAAATCTCAATGGCTTTCTGCAGCTGATTGTCTTCTTTCTTTGCAATCTCTGTCTGTCCTGCTAACTTTTCATCCAATTCCACTTCCACGTCTGGCTCCACGCCTTTTCCATGAATGTCGTGTCCCAGCGGTGTAAAATACTTGGCAATGGTCAGCTTTACTGCGGAACCATCGGATAATCCAATCGTCTGCTGGACAATCCCTTTTCCGTAAGTCGTGGTTCCCACCAGGGTGCCAATGCCGTAATCCTTCACAGCTCCCGCAAAAATTTCCGAAGCGCTGGCACTGTATCCATTGATCAGCACTGCCAGTGGAATCTGAAGCTCTTTTGTCCCGTCACAGGTATATTCTTCCCGCTCTCCATTCTTGTCTTCTGTATAGACAATCAGACCTTCCGGGAGAATTTCCCGTAAGATATCACACACGGTATCCAGCACGCCGCCTAAGTTGCTGCGAAGATCTACGATCAGCTTTTCCATTCCGTCCTCTTCCAGGGCTGCCTTTGCCTCCCGGAACTGCTCCGTGGTCACAGCATCAAATTCTGCAATCTTAATATAGCCGATGTTTCCATCCAGCATCTCATATTCCACGGTGGGAACTTCCACTCTTCGTCTCTCCACAGGAATCTCCAGATCCTCTGTCTCTCCTTTTCGGGAAATAGTAAGAATTACCTGATCTCCTTCCGCCGTCTTAATCAGGCTCACAATGCTGGTCAGATCTATCCCTGAAATGTCCTGTCCATTCACCTTTTTGATCACATCTTCTGCCTGAAGTCCTGCCTCCGCCGCCGGGGTTCCCTTGTAACATCCGGCAATCACGGCATATCCGGTGTCCGCATCCTGGGTAATGGTTACGCCAATGCCGTCATACTCTCCATTTGTGGACTCCTGCATCCTGGCCAGCTCTTCCTGCGTATAATATGCCGCATACTTGTCATCCAGCCCTGCAATCATCCCTTTGTAAATGTAATCTTCCACCTGTTCGGAATCCACATCCTCATAAAAGTATTCGTTGATGATGTCCTCAATTTTCTTGATTTTTCTGGAATTGGACTTCAGATCCAGATTCAGCTCCGAAGCACTCTGGGCCTTTGTCACTTCTGCATAATCAAAAATTTCTACTCCCGCCAGTCCAAGAGCTGTCACACACACGCCGCACAGCATTCCCTGCAAAAATCTGCCGTGTTTTTCCATAAATTTCTGCTCCTCATAAACCACAAAAGGGTCGGGCACGATACTCTTTTTATCTTATCGCAGCCCCACCCTCTTTATTCCATTGCAACTCTTCTTTTAATAATCCATGGTTTCCATGTACCGCATGTACTTCACTACCATCAATGCAATCTTAAACGTGATGGCATCTTCAAACACCCGAAGATCCAGTCCTGTAATCTTCTGGAGCTTGTCCAGCCGGTACACCAGCGTATTTCTGTGGATGTACAGCTGTCTGGATGTCTCCGATACATTCAGACTGTTCTCGAAAAATTTATTGATGGTCGTCAGTGTTTCTTCATCGAAATCTTCCGGCGATTTGCCCCCGAAAATTTCTTTTATAAACATTTTACACAGCGGAATCGGAAGCTGATAAATCAGACGGCCGATGCCAAGAGAGCTGTACGCAATCACATTTCTCTCTGCAAAGAAAATCTTTCCTACATCCAGGGCCATTCTGGCTTCCTTGTAAGAACGGGATACCTCTTTGATCTCGTCTACAATGGTGCCGTACGCTACATGCGCCACATCTTTTTTCCCAGAGCCTAAAGACTCCAGAATCTGTCTGGCCGTGTGCTCCATCTCCGGATATCCGTCTGACGGTGCCAGTTCTTTTACAACAATAATGCTCTTTTCATCAACAGCGGTAATAAAATCTCCATTCTTGCCCCCCAGCATCGTCCGGACATTTTCCAGAGAAGAATTATCCTTCTCATGATCCGCTTCCAGTAAAAATACCACACGTCTGGCTTCTGTGTCGATGTGCAGCTTCTTTGCACGGTTGTAAATGTCTACCAGGAGGAGATTGTCAAGCAGCAGGTTCTTGATAAAGTTGTCCTTATCAAAACGCTCTTTGTATGCGGTAAGCAGTCCCTGAATCTGAAACGCCGCCATCTTTCCTACCATATAGACATCATCGCTGCTGCCCTTCGCCACCAGAATATACTCCAGCTGATGCTCATCAAAGATCTTAAAGAACTGATAGCCCTGTACCAGCTGGCTGTCTGCCGGTGAATCCACAAAAGGCAGCATGTACGCTCTGTGCTCTTCCGCCTCCGGATATGTAGATGCCAGAACATTTCCTTCCAGGTCAATCACGCACAGGTCGATTCTTGAAATGACTTTCAGACCTTCAATGGTAGATTGTAATATCTGGTTTGTAATCATCTTTCCCACTCCTTTGCTACAGTCCATAATACACATTTTAATACAAAATGTCAAAAAAGGAAAGAAAAATTTGTGCGGTTTTATACATTTATTTCATTTTCTTCTGAAAATTCTGCCACACGCTTGCGAAATGTTCTTTTTTCAAGGAGCCGTTCCAGAAACTTCTGTCTGCCTTTTTTTCCTTTCTGCACACTGCAGTTTTTTCCCATTCCAATCCACAAGCGGGAGTTTAATTTGGAACGGCTGCGGTATGCAAAATCTTCCTGCACAGGACTTGGGAGCGCTGCCAGGATCACATCCGCCGAAATAGCATTCAGCTGATTGATCAGGGCATCTGCCTCTTCTCCTTCTGCTTCTTTCAGGCAGAAACATCCTGCCACCTCCAGCTGAGGGTAGGTACTGTGCAGTTCATGGGAAAGCTGTTCTTTTTCTTCTGCTGTCTCTGCAATCAGGACCAGATTTTTTCCGGATTTTTCCAGATATTCCAGGAATTCCGGCAGAAACCAGTTTTCTTCTGCTTCCCACAGCCGTTCTGCTTTGGTGATCCCGGCTGCTTCTAAGACTTCCCGCTCCCGGATCACACACAGATTCAGCTGTTCTAACTGCTGGCGGAATTCTTCCGATTCTTCCGAAGCCAGAAGCATGGCGGATGTGACCATTCCCACAATCCGGAGCCCATCTTCTTTCAGAAATTCTTTTATTTTTTCCAGTGCTTCTTCCGTTTCGAAAACTTCCAGCCTGACCCCCAGTAGTTCTATCTTCTCACTCATATTCCTTTACTTATACCTCAAACAGCAGATCTCCATAAGAAGGCATCGGCCATTCTTCTTTGTCCACCAGCATTTCCAGTGCATCCACCGGCTCACGCAGCTCTTCCATTGCAGATGCCACATAATCCCGGTAGTACACGGCCTGATCTCTGCCGCTTGCCATTTCGGAAGCAGTATCTGCCACTTCCTGCAGTTTTGCCAGCGCTTTTTTGGTAGCCGAAAGCAGCTGGGTAGTTTCTTTTAACAGATTCATGGGCACTGTCACATCCGCACCTGCCTGTTTGATTTCGTTTGCCGTACCTGCCAGGTTTCTGGAATACCGCATCACAGCTGGAATGATATGCTTGCTGGCCAGGTCAATCATGGCGCGGGCTTCAATGTTCAGTGCTTTTGCATAGCCTTCATACTGGATCTCCACACGGGATTCCAGTTCCTGGCTGGTAAAGACGCCAAATTTTTCAAACAGTTCTACAGACTTCTGTTTTGTCAGTGCCGGAATCGCATCTACCATGTTGGTAATGTTTTCCAGCCCACGTTTTTCGGCCTCTTCTACCCATTCCGGAGCATAACCGTTTCCATTGAAGACAATGCGGGCGTGTTCGGTAGCATATTCTTTGATCAGATCATGAACTGCCAGATCAAAATCTTCTGCCTTTTCCAGAACATCGCAGGCATCAGAGAATGCTTCTGCCACAATGGTATTTAACACGACATTACACTCTGCCACAGAATCTCTGGAACCCACCATACGGAATTCAAACTTGTTGCCGGTAAAAGCAAAGGGTGATGTACGGTTTCTGTCGGTAGCATCTCTTGCAAAATCCGGGAGGGTTTTGACTCCGGTATGGAGACGTCCGCCCTTGATGCTGTGGGTGGCAGCTCCGGTACTGATCAGCTGTGTCAGTACATCCTGCAGCTGCTCTCCCAGGAATACGGAAACAATGGCAGGAGGTGCCTCATTAGCTCCCAGACGGTGGTCATTTCCCACATCTGCTGCAGATTCCCGAAGCAGGTCTGCATGTTCATCGACAGCCTTCAAGATACAGGTCAGTACCATCAGGAACTGAATATTCTCATGAGGTGTCTTGCCCGGCTCCAGAAGATTAATGCCATCATCCGTGGTTAAGGACCAGTTGTTGTGTTTTCCGGAACCGTTCACTCCTGCAAATGGTTTCTCGTGAAGCAGGCACTGCAGTCCATGCTCCTCTGCCACACGCTTTAAGGTCTCCATAATGATCTGGTTGTGGTCTACCGCCACGTTGCACTCTGCGTAAATCGGTGCAAGCTCATGCTGGCCCGGAGCCACTTCATTGTGCTGGGTTTTGGCAGATACACCCAGTTTCCACAGTTCTTCATTGACATCTTTCATGAAGGCGCCGATTCTCTGGCGGATAACGCCAAAGTAATGGTCGTCCAGCTCCTGTCCTTTTGGCGGCATGGCTCCAAAGAGCGTTCTTCCGGTAAAGATCAGGTCTTTTCTTTTTAAATATTTGGCACGGTCTACAATAAAATACTCCTGCTCAATTCCTACAGACGGTACAACTTTTCTGGATGTCGTATTTCCAAACAGGCGCAGCAGACGTAAAGACTGTGTCTGAATCGCTTCCATGGAACGAAGCAGGGGAGTCTTCTGATCCAGCGCCTCTCCTTTATAAGAACAAAATGCTGTTGGAATGCACAGAATCGCACCGCATCCATCCTCTCTTACAAATGCCGGTGACGTGCAGTCCCAGGCTGTATAGCCTCTGGCTTCGAATGTGGCACGCAGTCCTCCTGACGGGAAAGAAGATGCATCCGGTTCTCCCTTGATCAGTTCTTTTCCGGAAAACTCCAGGAGAACATTGCCCTCTTTGTCCGGTGCAGTCAGAAACGCATCATGCTTTTCAGCAGTAAAACCTGTCAGAGGCTGGAACCAGTGAGTATAGTGGGTGGCACCTTTTTCTACTGCCCAGTCTTTCATAGCGCCTGCCACTACTTCTGCAGTCATGGGGTCCAGTTCTTTTCCTTCGTCAATCGTCTGATGAAGCTGCCGGTAAACCTTTTTGGGAAGACGCTCCCGCATCACCTTGTCACTGAATACATTCTGGCCGAAAATTTCTGCCGCATTGATCTTCTCGCTGCTTGGTCTGCTCATTTTTACCTCCTGCCGCGCAAAAATGCGCGTCGCCTTTCTCTCTTTCTCTGCTTTTTGCCGCTGGAGAATACCCTAGTACATCGTCCTGCAGATAACTGTTCCAATAACTTGCCTGAATTCCCATCTACGACATCAGAAAAACTTGACGCAGCCCGCTGCGCCTGCGTTTTTCTTCTTTGCAGAACAAAAATTCATTCTGCGTGATTGGTCCAGTTAATTTTTGTATGCTGTACTAGAATCCTTCCAGGCATTTACACTATAACGCATGATAGCACATTTTCTTCTCCTTGAAAAGAGAAAAAAGCAAACACTGCCGGATCGGGTGCCGACCAGGCAGTGTTTTGAATGGAGAAATTTGTAAAAATTATGGTAATTTCAGGTTTTGTGCTCAGGCATTTTATACCTCGAACAGAAGATCACCGTAAGAAGGCATCGGCCACATTTCTTTGTCTACGATCATTTCCAGTTTGTCTACCGGAGCACGTAAGGCTTCCATTGCCGGAACAACCGTACCATGGAAGAATTTTGCCTGCTCTTCTACACAGGAGATCTCTCCTGCTTTGGCATCTGCCTCTGTCAGGGCTTTCAGTGCTGCTTTGGTTTCTACCAGCAGATCGGTGGTCTCATCCAAAAGCTCCAGCTGTACAGAAGCCTTTCCGCCTGCAGCGGTGACAGAGTTGATGGTGTCTGCCAGGCTCTTGGTGTAGTGTACCACTGCCGGTACAAACTGCTTGCTGGCCATGTCAATCATGGTCTTCGCTTCAATATTCAGCGCTTTTGCGTAGTTCTCGTATTTGATCTCTGCACGGGATTCCAGCTCTGCTCTGCTGAATACACTGAATTTTTCGAACATTTCCACTGCTTCCGGTTTTACCAGTGCCGGAATGGATTCTACCATGGAGCGGATGTTTGGCAGTCCTCTGCGCTCAGCTTCTTCTACCCATTCATCGGAATAACCGTTTCCGTTGAAGACGATGCGCTGATGCTCGGTTGCATATTTCTTAATCAGATCATGAACAGCCAGATCAAAGTCTTCTGCGTTTTCCAGGATGTCACATGCATCGGAAAATGCTTCTGCCACAATAGTGTTCAGCACGATGTTGGGGCCTGCAATAGAATCTTTGGAACCTACCATACGGAATTCAAATTTGTTTCCGGTAAAGGCAAAAGGTGAAGTACGGTTTCTGTCAGTAGCATCTTTATTCAGATCCGGCAGGGTCTTTACACCTGTCTGAAGCACACCGCCTTTGATACTTCTGATAGCAGTTCCGGTGTTGATCAGCTGCTCCATTACATCTTCCAGCTGCTCACCTAAGAATACAGAAATGATGGCTGGCGGTGCCTCGTTGGCTCCCAGACGGTGGTCATTTCCAGGATCGGCTGCGGATTCTCGAAGCAGGTCTGCATGTTCATCGACAGCCTTTAAGATACAGGTCAGTACCATCAGGAACTGTACATTTTCGTGAGGGGTCTTGCCCGGATCCAGAAGGTTGATGCCGTCATCGGTGGTAATGGACCAGTTATTGTGTTTTCCGGAACCGTTGACTCCTGCGAAGGGTTTCTCATGAAGCAGGCACTGCAGTCCGTGCTGGCAGGCAGTCTTCTTTAAGATTTTCATTACCAGCTGGTTGTTGTCTACTGCGATGTTTGCCTCGGAGTAGATCACTGCCAGTTCATGCTGTGCCGGAGCTACTTCGTTGTGCTGGGTCTTGGCAGTAACACCCAGTTTCCACAGCTGTTCGTTGACATCCTTCATGAAGGATGCAATTCTCTGGCGGATGGTTCCGAAGTAATGGTCATCCAGCTCCTGGCCTTTTGGCGGCATAGATCCGAACAATGTCCGTCCGGTATAAATCAGGTCTTTTCTCTGTAAGTACTTCTGCTTATCTACCAGGAAATATTCCTGTTCCGGTCCTACAGAAGGTGTCACCTTTTTGGATGTGTTATTTCCAAAGAGACGCAGCAGACGTAAAGACTGTGTATTAATGGCCTCCATGGAACGCAGAAGTGGTGTTTTCTGATCCAGTGCCTCACCCTTGTAAGAGCAGAATGCTGTCGGAATACACAGGATCGCACCTGCTGCATCTTCCCGTACATAAGCCGGTGAAGTACAGTCCCAGGCTGTATAACCTCTGGCTTCAAAGGTTGCTCTCAGTCCTCCTGACGGGAAAGAAGAAGCATCCGGCTCTCCTTTGATCAGTTCCTTGCCGGAAAACTCCATCAGGACGGTGCCGTCTTCTCTGGGAGCCGTAATAAAGGAATCGTGTTTTTCTGCAGTCATGCCTGTCAGCGGCTGGAAAATATGGGTATAATGTGTAGCGCCTTTCTCTACTGCCCAATTTTTCATTGCTTCTGCTACAACTTCTGCTACCATGGGATCTAACTCTTTGCCTTCTTCCATGGTTTTTTTCAGCTCTTTGTAAACTTTCTTGGGCAGACGTTCCTGCATTACTTTGTCACTGAAAACATTCTCGCCAAAGATTTTGGCTATATTCATTTTTTCACTCATATAGAACTCCTCATCCTTTCTAGTTTCCGCCTGTAAGCCGAAAAAAGGCGCTCCACCTGCTGGTGGAACGCCTTCGTTCTCATTCATTCGTATATGAAACCTGTTATTAAAATACTCTACTTTTCCGAAAAAAGCAAGCAGATTTTTAAAAAACTTTTCAGGCCTTGTTGATGGAGCCGAAAATTTCCATTTTTTCTTTGACAGTTGCCTTGATGGCTTCTGCGCCCGGAGCCAGAAGTTTTCTCGGGTCAAAGCCCTTTCCTTCCAGATCTTTTCCTGCTTCGATGTACTTACGGGTAGCAGCTGCAAATGCCAGCTGGCACTCGGTATTTACGTTGATCTTGGCAACGCCTAAGTCAATGGCTTTCTTGATCATGTCAGTGGGAATACCGGTACCGCCGTGAAGAACCAGAGGCATATCCCCAGTCAGTTCTTTGATAGCTGCCAGTGTCTCAAAGCTTAAGCCCTTCCAGTTTGCCGGATATTTGCCGTGGATGTTTCCGATACCTGCTGCCAGGAAGTCGATGCCCAGATCAGCTACTCTCTTGCATTCCTGCGGATCTGCACACTCACCCATACCGATAACGCCGTCTTCTTCACCGCCGATGGAACCTACTTCTGCTTCCAGAGACATGTTGTGCTCTTTGCAGATCTCTACCAGTTTCTTGGTGTTGGCTACGTTCTCTTCAATGGGGCTGTGGGAACCATCATACATGATGGAGGAAAAGCCTGCTTCCACACACTTTAAGCAAGCGCCATAGCTGCCGTGGTCCAGATGCAGAGCTACCGGAACGGTGATATTCAGCTCTTCCAGCATACCATTTACCATGCCGACTACGGTCTTATAACCTGTCATATATTTGCCTGCACCCTCAGAAACACCAAGGATGACCGGTGAGTTGTTTTCCTGTGCGGTCTGGAGGATGGCTTTGGTCCATTCCAGGTTATTAATGTTAAACTGGCCTACTGCGTAATGTCCGGCCTGAGCTTTCTGTAACATCTCTTTTGCTGATACTAACATGTATATTACCTCCATTTCTTATTCATGCGGATATTTCCCGTCCGCGCTGTTTCTATTATACTCTATCTTTGTGAAAAAAGAAACTATTTTTTCTGTTTTCTCACCATAATCTGTACAGCCTGACGAAGATTCAAAATTTCCACATCCTGATGTTTTCCGCCGTCTTCGCCGTCCAAGGTCCAGGCAATCTCTTCTTTTGCCGTAATCTTGATGCGGCTGGTTTTGAAATAGTAGATGTATTTGTTGTCCGCTTTCTGTGAAAGCAGACCGGACAGCACCGGCTCCCATTCCAAAGGTGTAGAGGGATTGCGGATCAGCATCACCTCAAAAACTCCGTCATCCAGCTGGACATCTTTTCCTGTGATATTGCGAAAGCCTCCCACTGACTCTGAGTTTGTCACCATGCCGTAGATGAAATCTCCCTCCAGCACCCGGTCATCTGCCTCGATTTTCATGGCATAGGGCTTGATGCTGAACAGACTGTTCACACCATTTAAGACATATGCCAGATGGCCCATGAGGTTTTTCATATCCTGGGTGGTTTTGTAGGATACCTCTGTAAATGCGCCAAAAGCCGCTACATACACAAAATAGTCTCCGTTAAAAGAGCCAATGTCACAGGCAAATGGATGATCCTGGACAACAATTTTTGCTGCATCTCCTGCTCTGGAGGGAATCCGCAGGCTATGGGCAAAGTCGTTGGTACTGCCCGCCGGAATATAGCCGACCGGGCAGTTGTGTTTTCCTTCCAGTATCCCGGTCACCACTTCATCCAGTGTGCCGTCTCCTCCACTGCATACGATCAGGTCAAACTCCTGTGCACGGCTTTTGGTCATTTCAAAAGCATCCAGCCTCCTCTGGGTCGGATACACAGTCACATCCATTCCACTTTTCACAAAGGTATCTACCACTTCCAGCAGATGCCCCTTAATCAGACCCTTTCCCGCTTTTGGATTCACAATCAACAAAACCTTTTTCATCAGCAGTTTCTCCTCTTAGTTTCCATTTTGTTTCTATTTTTGCTTATTTTACACTTCCAGACAGGGGCTTACAAGAGGTTTCCGGTTTTTTCATACTTTTTTAATGATGATGTTGGGGTCGAAAGATGCCTTACGGATTGTTCCGTACTTCGTACTCTCACATCTCCGTTGCCACT
>CAJMON010000059.1 GCA_905214955.1 uncultured bacterium | reverse complement strand
GCCCTGAATGGAGGATGTGTCCTGTGAGGGGATGGAAGGGGTTGGTTGGGGATAAATACCTGTAAAAAGGCACTCCCCTCTATCCTCCCAAAAGGCAACTTTTCTATCCTCCTGCCAGCTCTTATCCGCGTTATTCTCTACACATACAAAAACTCCCAGGCAGAGCTTCTCCCTTAGCTCTTATCCCAGGAGTTGTATATTCTCTATGGAGTAGTGATGATGTTGGCTTCCCTACAGGCATTCCACACAAGATGGAAGGTGTGCCCTGAATGGAGGATGTGTCCTGTGAGGGGATGGAAGGGGTTGGTTGGGGATAATACCTACTTCGCAGGCACAATCTCAATCCAATATCCATCCGGATCTTGAATGAAATAGATGCCCATCCCAGGATTCTCAAAACAGATGCATCCCATCTCCTTGTGGCGTTTGTGGAAGCTTTCATAATCGTCGGTTTCAAATGCCAGGTGGAATTCCTCGTCTCCCAGATCATAAGGCTCTGTCCGGTCTTTTAACCAGGTCAGTTCCAGCTGGAAGTCTGTTATGCCATCTCCCAAATACACCAGTTTAAAAGAGCCATCGGAAGCTTCCTTTTCTCTAACCACTTTCAGGCCCAGGGCTTCCTCATAAAATTTCAGGGAACGATTAAGATCCAGAACATTAAAATTAAAATGCGCAAAATGAATCATCGAATTTTCCATCCTTTCCAAACTTTCGTCTCTTTCTTTAGTTTCCGCACTCAATACTGATCTCGTTGAAGATTTTCAGAATATCATCCACTTCCATATTCTTCTTTTCTTCCCCACTCTTATCCAGGATAATCTTTCCAAGATGCATCATTACCAGGCGGTCACCATATTCCACTGCATACCGCAGATTATGTGTCACCATAATGGCTGTCAGCTGCTTTTCCCGGACAATCTGATTGGTCAGCTGCATGTTAATCTCTGCTGTCTTCGGATCCAGTGCTGCCGTGTGCTCATCCAGAATCAGAAAATCCATGGGCGTCATGGTAGACATCAGAAGGGACATGGCCTGCCGCTGTCCGCCGGAAAGAGAACCCACCTTCACATGCATCTTGTCTTCCAATCCAAGATTTAAAGGACGCAGCATTTCCCGGTAGTGTTCTTCCTGCTTTTTCTGGACTCCCTTTTTTAAATTATAGGATTTTCCCTTATTTTCTGCCATGGCCATATTTTCCAGAATAGTCATATTGGGACAGGTGCCTCTGGCAGGATCCTGAAATACCCGGCCAATGGTCTGCATCCGCTTATATTCCTTCTGTCTGGTAATATCTTTTCCGTTCACCAGAATACTTCCAGAATCCACTGGAATGCTTCCGCAGATAATATTTAACATAGAAGTTTTTCCAGAACCATTGCTTCCCACAACGGAAACAAATTCCCCTTTTTTCACTTCAAAGTTAAAATCCTTAAACAGACACATTTCATTGACCGTTCCAGGATTGTAATATTTATGAATGTGGGATAATTCAAGCATGGATCTTCACCTTCCTTTTCTCACGGTTTCCAAGAATCAGAATGACCAGAAACAACACCGCTGTAATAGCTTTTAAGTCTGTAGATGGGAAGCCTGCACGGATGGCAAGCGCCACACAGCCCTTGTATAAAATAGAACCGATCACGACACTGGAAGTCACTCTTAAAAACGTGATATGTTTGAAAATGCTGGTTCCAATGATGACACTGGCAAGACCGATAACCATGGTTCCAGTACCCATGGAAACATCAAAGTAACGCTGCTGCTGGGCAAACACACAGCCGCCCAAAGATACCAGGCCGTTTGCAATAGCAAGGCCGATGATCTTTACCACGCCCTTGTCAACACCTAAGGATGTAATGATCGCATCGTTGTCACCTACTGTCCGAAGCAGCATACCGGATTTGGTGTGAAGATACCAGTCCAGCAGATACTTGCAGAGCATCACAATGATAAAAATTACCACAACGGTTTTGTAGGGTTTCAAAGCTTCCGGAAACAGTCCATTGATCACAGAATTGTCGAAAATCGTGGTCTTATTATAAATAGGAAGATTTGCTCTTCCTGCAATTCGAAGATTGACTGTATACAGAGCCGTCATCATAATAATCCCGGAGAGCAGATCACGCACTTTTAATTTTACGTGGATCACACCGGTAAGGATTCCCGATACGGCACCTGCCGCAAAACTAATGGGAAGGGTAAGAAGCGGATTCAGATCTTTGCTGATAAAAAGCGCCGTAATGGCAGCTCCCATAGGGAAGCTGCCGTCTACGGTCAGATCTGGAAAATCCAATATTTTGTAGGTAATATAAATGCCCAGAGCCATGATCGCATAGATCATTCCCTGTTCAAAAACACTGAATAATAAAGTCATGAAACAATGGACCTCCCGAATGATCGTTACTTCTGCCTTATTCTACGGTAATTTCCGTAAAAGTCTCGGCTGCATCTTTAATGTAATCTGCATCCAGTGTCAGATCAATCTGATCTGCTGCTGCCGTGTTGACATACAGGCTTGCGCCGCTGCAGGTCTCAAAATTCAGTTCAGAAGCTTTCGCTTCTCCTTTTAACACTTTGGCTGCCATCTCACCGGTCTGCTTGCCAAGCTCTACATAGTCAATTCCCATAGAAGCAACGCAGCCATTTTTTACCTGCTCTACTTCAGAACCAAATACCGGGATACCGGCGTCGGTAGCTGCCGCAATAACGGTCTGCAGGGCAGAAACTACGGTATTATCTGTCAGGTTGTTGATGCAGTCTACCTTGCCTGCCAGATCCTTGGCTGCCATTTCCACGTCTGCGATGGTGTTGATTCCGCTCTCTACAATCTCAAATCCATACTCGTTTGCTTTCTCTTTGTACTCTTCGATGGTGCTTAAGGAGTTTGCTTCGCTGGTGGTGTAAAGAATACCGATGGTCTTGGCATCCGGAAGAATCTCACGGATCATCTGCAGCTGCTCTTCTACCGGAAGTTTGTCAGAAGTTCCTGTGATCTCTCCTACCGGTGTGCCGTCCTCTTCTGCCAGTCCTGCTCCTACCGGGTCAGAAACAGCGGTATAAATCACGGGAGTTTTATCTGCCATAGCACTGTTGTACGCACTCATCGCAGAAGGAGTTGCAATAGCACAGATCAGATCCACTCCTTTGGAAACAAAGCTGTCTGAAATCTGGCTGGCTGTTCCAGTGTCTGCCTGTGCATTCTGGTAAGTTACTTCCAGGTTGACACCTTCTTCAATGCCTGCCTCTTTTAATCCTTCCAGAAATCCATCCCGGCAGTTGTCCAGAGAGCCATGTTCTGCAAACTGTGAAATTCCAATGGTGTAGTTTTCTTCCTGGGCAAATGCGCTGCCTGCTGCCAGTGCGGTAAACATTGCGGTAGTTAATACGGCTGCTAAAATTTTCTTTTTCATAATCTTGTTCTCCTTTTCCTATGCATATATGTTTGCTGTTTTTTCAAAGGATTGAGAAACTGTGCCAGAAAGAATTTATTTTCTGCGAAGCATTTTGTTATAAAAACGTTTTTCTATAACAAAAAACCGCCTCAGGCTTTCTGCTTCCTGAGACGGTAATAATATACTTTATTATTATCGCGGTACCACTCATCTTGACGAATCGTCCACTTTCGCACGTACTACATACGCTCCTGATTGATAACGGGTTCGGTTCCCGACAGAGCCTACACGCCACACCGGTTTCGGTCTGCCCTCAAAAGTCCATTCAGCATATCACGCCATACTGCAATCGCACCACCTGCAGCTCTCTGAGATTTTGTAGAAATGCTTACTCTTCTTTCTCATCGGTTTCTTCCTTTGACTTGGGTACAGTGTAATACTTTTCCCTTCATTTGTCAATCCCTGTTTTTTGTTTTTTATGCAAAAGTTCTTCCAGTCCATCTCTGTGTTTCAGAAACATCAGCAAAAGTGACAGCACTGCCAGAATTTTTACATCTCTTTCTCCCTGTAAAAAGGCCGCCACGCAGCCAAAAAACGGGATCACAACCGCACCAAAGGCAAGGCTTTTGGTGAGAAGCACTGCTGCCCCGCCAGCAATACAGCACAAAAAACCATAGGGAAAAAATGCCAGTGTCAGCCACGCGCAGGTCACAGCCACTCCTTTTCCGCCCTTTCCTTTTCTCCAAAGCGGATAATTGTGTCCAAGGATTGCCCCAAAACCAGTGTACAGACTGATCTCCTCAAAGGAATGCTCTGGGAAGAAAAGCTGACAGATCCTGCAGGCAATGACTACTTTTACCAGATCTCCAGCCAGCACCAGGACACCCTCTTTTTTCCCAATGTTGGCCATTACATTGGCCATTCCCGGATTTCCGGTGCCAATCTGCGAAATTTCTTTTTCCGTAAAGGTTCTGGCTACGAAAACTGCCGTTAGAAACGAACCAGCCAGATAGCCCATTGCCATACATACCAGCTGCTCATTTTGCATGGTCATTCTCCCTTTTTCTGATTATACCTCAGATTCCCGTCACAAATGCATAGAGGGTTTTCATCACTCCCGCAGCCACCATTACAGCTACTGGATTTTTCTTTTTTCGAAGAAGCACCAGACAGACTACAAAAATCACCACCAGGCTCCAGTCTGTTTTTTCTACAAACTCCAAAGCAGAAATTCCATGAAGATTGACCCAGCCAAAGGCCGTCCACAAAACCGAAATTCCTGCCGCCCCAATCATGGCCACCACTGCTGGCCGCAGGGATTTTAAAATGCCCTGAAGCATAGACAATTTCCGGTATTTCAGGTACAGTCTGGCAATTATGGTAACGATGATGCAGGATGGCAGAATACACCCAAGGGTGGCCGCAAATGCCCCAAACACTCCCGCGATTTTCAGTCCCACAAAGGTTGCCGAATTGACTGCAATAGGACCTGGCGTCATCTGGGAAATGGTAATCAGATCTGTAAATTCTGCCATGGATAGCCAGGCATGGGCTTTTACCACCTGTCCCTGTATCAGTGGCATGGCAGCATACCCTCCGCCAAAGCTGAACATGCCAATCTGAAGAAAGCTAAAAAAAAGCTGAAGATAAATCATGCTTTTTTCCTCCTTCCCGCAAGGGTTCGGAGAACTCCGATTCCGGCACAGACAAGCACAATCCACACCACATTGATTTCCAGAAAAACAGAAGTAAAAAAAGCGCCTGCCAGGATCCATACTGAAAGGAAATCTTTTTCTTTTAAGACTCCCGCTCCCATTTCATAGGTCACAGAAGCAATCACGGCTCCTACTCCTGCCTGCATCCCTTCCAGCATATGGCTGACCAGCCAGTTTTCCCGGAAAGCCTGATAGCATACCGAAATCAGGCTCAAAATCACAAAAGGCGGGATCACCGTTCCCAAAATGGAAATCAAGACACCGGCTGCACCAGCCAGTTTGTATCCCACCACAATGGCCCCGTTGACTGCCACAGCCCCCGGTGCAGACTGGGCAATGGCAGTAAGATCAAGCATTTCTTCTTCCTCAATCCAGTGATATTCGTCTACAAACTTCTTCTTCATCAGGCTGATTATCACGTACCCGCCGCCAAAGGTAAACGTACTTAAATACAGGGTTGAAACAAACAACCGTTTCAGGACCTGTTTTCTGCTGTTTGTCATTTTACTCTCTCACCCGCTAGAGCGTGTTTGAAAAATCATTCCCGCAATCTGTACGCCCCACTTTGCGGGAGATTTCGCCTTCATTCGGTTGACTCTAGTTTTTCCCTTTTTTGATTTTTTATTCCTCCACAATGGAATATTCCAGCATTTCATAGTGGAGACGCATCCCCTCCATAATGGCTTCCGGAAGAAGCGCTCTGGCTGTCTGCTTTAACTCTTCTTCAGGTTTGTCCACCCGGCGCAGAAGCGCATAATCCCCGTCAATCCGTTCCACAATATAATCACATACCAGCATTGTTTTTTCTCCTTGTTTCAATTCACAGTCGGTATTTACGGAGTCTGACACGCCGGGATGATCCCGACTGTGGTTAAACCTCATGTCAGCGGGGGATACCGATCTCTCTCCGCCCACCGCTGCCGTTTAGGTTTCTTTTACAATTCATCTCACTACCTGAAGAGGTAGGAGAATTCTTGCTAGACTTTGTTAAAAAGGCGGCACAGCCTAAGAAAGCTATGCCGCCAGGTCTTTTTTTATTTTACGTCTTTGATGCTGAAGCTCATTCTGCCCATCTTGTCTTTTCCAAGGCATACAACCTTCACTTTATCTCCCAGGGTCAGAACATCCTCTACCCGGTTGATGCGCTCTTTCGCGATCTTGGAGATGTGTACCATGCCTTCTTTCCCAGGAGCGAATTCCACAAAGGCACCAAATTCTTTGATGCTTACTACGGTTCCTTCTAACAGCTGGCCTTCCTTGAAATCTGTTACAATGATCTGGATCAGTTTCACAGCACGGTCCATCATTGCCTGATCGGTTCCACAGATAGAAACAGCACCGTCATCGGTAATATCAATCTTCACGCCAGTCTGCTCAATGATGGCATTGATGGTCTTTCCTCTCTGGCCAACCACATCACCGATCTTTTCCGGATCAATGTGGATCTGAACGATCTTTGGAGCGAACTCTCCCACGTGGTCTCTGGGCTTGTCAATGGCTTTTGCCATAACTTCATCCAGAATGTACAGACGTGCTTCTCTTGTTCTTGCAATAGCCTCTTCCACGATAGGACGGGTCAGACCATGGATCTTAATATCCATCTGGATGGCAGTGATACCTTTGTGGGTACCGGCTACTTTAAAGTCCATATCGCCAAAGAAGTCTTCCAGACCCTGAATGTCTGTCAGCACGATGTAATCGTCATCGGTATCGCCTGTTACCAGACCGCAGGAAATACCTGCTACTGCAGATTTGATAGGAACACCTGCAGACATTAAAGACATACTGGATGCACATACGCTGGCCTGAGAAGTAGAACCATTGGATTCAAAGGTCTCAGACACGGTACGGATAGCATACGGGAACTCTTCCTCGCTTGGCAGTACCGGAACCAGGGCACGCTCCGCCAGAGCACCATGACCGATCTCACGGCGTCCCGGTCCTCTGGAGGGTTTGGTCTCTCCTACAGAGTAGCTTGGGAAGTTATAATGATGCATATAGCGTTTGGATGTCTCATTTTCATCCAGTCCGTCGATCTTCTGTGCTTCAGACAGAGGAGCCAGTGTGCAGACGTTGCAGATCTGAGTCTGTCCTCTGGTAAACATGGCAGAACCATGTACTCTGGGGATCAGGTCCACTTCTGCTGCCAGCGGACGGATCTGGGTGATAGCACGTCCATCCGGACGTTTGTGGTCTTTTAAGATCATCTTGCGGACGGTCTTTTTCTGATACTGATAAACAGCCTCATCCAGAACAGCCAGCCACTCTTCTTTTTCAGCAAAAGCCTCTGCCAGCTTGTCTGTGATGACACGGATATTTTCTTCCCTCGTCTGCTTGTCATCGGAGAATACGGCAGTCTCCATCTCTTCCGGCGGAACAATCTCTTTGATGGCATCAAACAGTTCTGCAGGAACTGCGCAGCTTTCATAAGAATGTTTGGGTTTTCCGCACTCAGCCACGATGGTGTCAATGAACTTGATCACTTCCTGGTTGACTTCATGTGCCTTGTAGATAGCTTCAATCATCTGTGCTTCCGGAACTTCGTTGGCACCTGCTTCAATCATAATAACTTTGTCTCTGGTGGAAGCAACGGTCAGCTGCAGATCAGAAATTTTTCTCTGGGCAGAACTGGGATTGATGATAAACTCGCCGTCAATTAAGCCTACCTGTGTGGTAGAAGTCGGGCCGTCAAAGGGGATGTCTGAAACAGCGGTTGCAATAGCAGAGCCAAGCATTGCAGTCAGCTCCGGGCTGCACGCAGGATCTACAGACATCACCATGTTGTTTAAGGTCACATCGTTGCGGTAATCCTTGGGGAATAAGGGACGCATGGGACGGTCAATGACACGGGATGTGAGGATGGCATTTTCAGAAGCCTTTCCTTCACGCTTGTTGAATCCTCCCGGAATCTTTCCTACTGCGTACATTTTCTCTTCGTACTCTACGCTTAAGGGGAAAAAATCAATTCCCTCTCTGGGTTTGTCAGAAGCGGTTGCTGTGGACAGCACGGTTGTGTCACCATAGTGCATAAAAGCTGCACCGTTTGCCTGTTTTGCAACTCTGCCGATGTCTACACGCAGGGTTCTGCCGGCTAATTCCATTGAATAAGTCTTATACATATGTTCTTTTCCTTTCCAGACAGCAGCCCTCCGAAACAACTGAAAAACATTCAGTCATCTGACTGTTTTTCAGTGGTCTCGGCCGTTGCAGCCGTCTACCTTTTTTACCTTTCACGAAAAAATGGGACGGAAGAAATCCGTCCCGTGGTATTATTATTTTCTGATACCTAATTTTGCAATTAATGTACGGTAACCTTCCAGGTCGGTCTTCTTTAAGTACTCCAGCAGACCTCTTCTCTGTCCAACCATTTTCAGAAGACCTCTTCTGGAATGATGGTCTTTCTGGTTGTTTTTCAGATGCTCAGTCAGCTCCTGGATTCTAGCAGTCAGAATAGCGATCTGTACTTCCGGTGAACCGGTATCGCCAGGTTTTCTTCCGTATTCGTTGATAATTGCTGTTTTCTTTTCTTTTGAAATCATCTTTGTATCCTCCTGTTATTTTTAACGCCTGTCACCAGGAAGGGGTCGGAGTGTCCGCACATCCGGGCAACGGCTGATTTCATACTTGATTACTATAACACAGGTCTTTTTTTGCGTCAAGGGTTTATTTCAGATATCTGGCTGCAAATCCCATATAACTGACAACTCCCAAAAGACACATGCCTGCTCCCGCACTGTAAAAAAGGCGCTCCACTTTTTTCAGCGGCCCTGGATCTGCCAGTTTAAACAACTCCGGTTCTCCTTCTTTATAGTAAAGGGCAACCTGTTCATTTTTCCGGAAAGGGCAGGGATTACCGCCCTTTGAGAACTGCTTCCGGATCAGGCGTCCTTCTGCATAATAGGCAAACACCGGATAATAATAATCATGAATGCCTGCCTCCATTCCTTTCCGGTCCGGCGCTCCTGTTACAATTTCTACTACTGTGGCCATCACACGCCCTTTATAAGGTTCTTTTCTGTGCCGCAGTTCCCGGGTCAGAACCCCCGCCAGAGTACACAGCGCGCCTAAAATCATCAATGCCTCTGCTGCCGCTCCCTGGTTCATATAAAACTACTCCTTTCTGACTCATCTCCCCTGGCCTAGAGCGTGTTTTTAACAGATCACCGGATGCGTCTGGAACCATTCTTTTCCATAGACAATGTCTTCGCCCACCTGTGCTTTTAACTGCTCCAGGCTGCCAAATTTCTGCTCTGGACGGCAAAAATGCAGCAGTTCCACCACAATCTCTTTTCCGTAAAGATCTTCGTCAAAATCAAAAATATGAGTTTCCACGCCCTTGAAATGTTCTCCCACTGTGGGCTTGTAGCCAATGTTGGTGATTCCTGGATATTTTTTCCCATCTACCCATGTTCTGGATACATAAACCCCATTTGGCGGAAGAAGCTTTCTGGTGCTTGGAATCAGGTTGGTGGTGGGCATTCCAAGGGTTCTGCCAATCTGGCGTCCATGAAGCACCTCCCCTGACACGAAAAACGGATAGCCCAAAAGCTGTCCTGCCAGTTCCATATTTCCTTTCCGAAGCTCTTCCCGGATAAAGGAACTGCTGATATCTCTGTCCGAAAACTGCTCTTTTTTCACCACTTCCACGGCAAAATCGCAGGGGCCTGCCATTTCCTGAAGAAGGTGATAATCGCCTTTTCGCTGGAAACCAAAGCGGAAATCACTTCCCACCACCAGATACTTTGCATGAAGGCGGCCTGCCAGGATGTCTTTCACAAAATCTTCTGCCTGCATATGCGCTACCTCCGGCGTCAGCGGACAGTCAATCAGATACGACACTCCCATGCTTTCCAGCATCTGCCTGCGCTCCTGCGGTACCAGGATTCCGCCTTTTCCATTGTCCAGCGCAAATACCACACTGGACAGGCCATTTTTTTCTGCCTGGAGAATCCGGCGGATCAGCTTGCGGTGGCCTTTGTGGATACCGTCAAACTTTCCAAGGGTCACTGCTGTTTCTTCCCGGACATAAATTCCTGTCACTCCCTGCATGTACTCCATGTCGCTGCCTCCATGTGCCTATTGATTTTCTTCTTTTTCGTAAAACATCTTCACCGGTTCCAGCCGCTCTCTGGACTCTTTCCAGGCATACACGGCAAAAAAACACCCGGCCTCATCATACAGACGCACCCGGCTGCCCTCTAGGGTTTCCACCGGTTCGGACTGCTCTGTCAGCATAGGAAGTATCACTGCATTTCCGTTTTCAATGAAACGGCGGAATTCTTCTTTGACATACACCGCCGGATATGCGGCAAACATCTGATCCACCGGCAGAACCAGCTTTTCTACGCATCCTTCCTGCATGGTCTTCTCTACATCCGAAAGACGGACGCTCTCTTCTATTGAAAAGCGTCCGGAACGGATGCGCATCAGGCTTTCCATACAGCCGCCGCACCCAAGGCGCTCTCCAATATCCTGGCATAAAGTCCGGATATAGGTTCCCTTGGAACAGGTTACCGTCATGGTAATTCTGGGAAGCTCCACAGATTCCAGGACGATTTCATGGATGAGGACTCTTCTGGCTTTCCGTTCCACGGTTTTTCCTGCTCTTGCAAGGTCACACAATTTTTTTCCATTAACCTTCAGCGCAGAATACATGGGCGGGATCTGGTTGTATTCTCCCTGAAAACTCTCCACAGCCTTTCTGGCTTCTTCTTCGGTGCAGGACACTGCCTGCTCCGAAAGGACTTCCCCTGTGGTGTCCTGGGTATCTGTGGTCTTTCCAAGAAGAAGCACTGCCCGGTAAGTTTTCTCCTTTTCCGTCAGCATATCGCACAGCTTGGTGCCTTTTCCAAGACACACCGGAAGTACGCCTTCTGCCGCTGGATCTAGAGTTCCGGTATGGCCGATTTTTTTCTGTTTTAAAATACCTCTCAGCTTTGCGACAACATCGTGAGAGGTATATCCTTTTTCTTTATAAATATTGATTACGCCGTGAATCACGCTTTTTTCTCCTGCTCCATAAACTGCTTTTCAATCTGAAGTGTCAGATTGTTCACCACATCGTGCATGGAACCCTGCATGGTGCAGCCTGCTGCCCGGACATGTCCGCCACCTCCAAAATAGGTTGCGATTTTGCTCACATCCACAAAGGAATTGGAACGCATACTGACTTTATACTCCTGAAGCGCACACTCATGCATGAAGATCGCCACTTCCACACCTTTGGTATTACGCAGAACGCTGACAATCCCATCCAAATCTGCTGATTCCACTCCGTAAAATTCCATTTCTTTGTTGCGCAGAACGCTGACAATACATCTGCCGTCAAACAGCATCATGCTTTCTAACAGTGCACGTCCTAAGATCTGCTGCTGGAGGTAGCTCTTCTGGTAAAAGGTTCTGTCCACGATCCCGGAGAAATCAATTCCCATTCCCATAAGTTTTCCTGCGATCTCCATAGTTCGGGGAGAACAGCAGGAATACTGGAACACGCCGGTATCATGGGCAATTCCCATGTAAAGCGCTTCTGCAATGGACTTGTCGATTTTTTCCGGATCAATCAGCTCATAAACCAGTTCTGAGGCAGAGCTGGCACTTGGCACAATGTAGTTTTCATCTGCATATCCGGTATTGCTGATGTGATGGTCAATGCAGATCGTCCGGCCTGCCTGTGCAAAGTAAGTCTCTGCTTTTCCAAGGCGTCCCGTGTCTCCTGCATCCAGTCCGATAAACAGATCATAGGGTGCTTCTTCTGGATAATCATTCCGAATCTTGTCACTGTCTTTGATGAAATTCATGGCTTCCGGAATTTTTTCCAGAAATACATTTACCCGTGTGATATTTGGAAAATTTTTCTTGATATACAGGTACATTCCCATACAGGAGCCTACGCAGTCACCGTCCGGGCGTATATGCCCGGCAATGACTGCGGAAGAAACTCTGCTAAGTTCTGTTTCAAGATTCAGCATTCTCATCATCCTTTTTTTCAACGTTGCTATCGTCTTCTACTACATCATCAATCAGCTTTGACATATGGACACCGTATTCAATGGACTGATCCAGAATAAAACGGATCTGCGGTGTATTGCGTAAATTTACCGTGTGAGCCAGCTGGCGTCTGATATAGCCTTCTGCACTTTTTAACCCTTCCAGGGTATCTGCCTGGGCTTTTTCATCGCCCAAAACGCTGATCCATGCTTTGCAGGTTTTCAGATCCGGTGCCACTTCCACTGCCACAACGCTGGTAAGGGGATGGATTCTCGGATCTTTGATTCCGCCACGGATGATGTTGGAGAGTTCTTTCTGAACTTCTCCATTGATCCGTGTATTTTTAATACTGTTTTTTCTCATTTTTCAATTACCTCGGCACTTCTACCATGGTATAAGCTTCTACCTGGTCAAACTCCTGAACGTCATTGAATTTTTCAAATACAAGACCGCATTCGTATCCTGCTTTGACTTCTTTTACGTCATCCTTAAAACGCTTCAGAGAAGCTAAGGATCCTTCGTAGATCTGGGTTCCTTCTCTGGAAATACGGATCTTGCAGTTTCTCTGGAAGACACCGTCCAACACGTAAGAACCTGCAATGGTTCCCACACCGGAAGCCTTGAATGTCTGGCGCACTTCTGCGTGTCCAATGACTTTTTCTTCGAAGATGGGGTCTAACATACCCTTCATAGCCTTCTCCACATCTGCGATGGCATCGTAGATGACACGGTACAGACGGATATCCACGCCTTCCCGCTCTGCAGTTGCCTTTGCAGTGGCATCCGGGCGTACATTAAAGCCAATGATGATGGCATTGGAAGTAGCAGCCAGGGTAACGTCGGATTCGTTGATGGCACCAACGCCGCTGTGGATGATCTTCACAACCACTTCTTCGTTGGACAGCTTCAGAAGGCTCTGTTTTACTGCTTCTACGGAACCCTGTACGTCTGCTTTTACAATCAAGCCAAGTTCTTTTAAATTGCCTGCCTGGATCTGGGTAAACAGATCATCCAGGGACATCTTGGACTTGGTCTCCTCTAACAGTTTCTCTTTGCCTTCGCTGATAAAGGTCTCCGCGAAGCTTCTGGCCTCTTTGTCGTTTTCGGTAACAACAAAGATCTCACCAGCATTGGGCACGTCTGAAAGTCCCAGAATCTCAACCGGAACAGAGGGACCTGCTTCTTTGACTCTGCGTCCCTTGTCATCCATCATTGCACGGACTTTACCATGGCAGGCGCCTGCTGCAATGGGATCTCCCACATGCAGAGTACCTTTCTGTACCAGAACGGTAGCCACCGGTCCTTTTCCTTTATCCAGCTGTGCTTCCAGCACCAGACCTCTGGCTCTGCGGTTGGGGTTTGCTTTCAGTTCGGAAACTTCTGCAGTCAGAAGGATCATTTCCAGAAGCTGGTCAATGCCTTCGTGGGTATGTGCAGATACCGGAACAAAGATGGTGCTTCCGCCCCAGTCTTCCGGAACCAGTTCGTATTCAGAAAGCTCCTGTTTTACTCTTTCCACATTGGCACTTGGCTTATCAATCTTGTTGATGGCAACAATGATCTCAATCCCGGCTGCCTTTGCATGGCTGATTGCTTCCACCGTCTGCGGCATGACACCATCATCTGCGGCAACAACCAGAATGGCAATATCTGTAGAGTTTGCTCCACGCATACGCATTGCAGTGAATGCTTCATGTCCCGGAGTATCCAGGAAGGTGATCTTCTGTCCGTCGATCTCTACCACATATGCACCGATATGCTGGGTGATTCCGCCGGCTTCTTTTGCGATCACGTGGGTGTTGCGGATAGCATCCAGAAGAGACGTCTTACCATGGTCAACGTGTCCCATAACGCAGACAACAGGCGGTCTTGGAACCATCTTGCTTTCGTCTTCCTCGTCTTCTTTCAGAAGTTCTGCGATAACATCCACTTTTTCTTCTTTTTCTGCGATAATATTGAACTCCAGTGCAATCTCTTCTGCTGTTTCAAAGTCGATATCCTGGTTTACAGTTACTACTTTACCCTGCAGGAACAGCTTTTTGATAATAGCAGACGGCTGAAGTTTCATCTTCTCAGCCAGCTCTCCGATGGTCAGAGTCTCCGGCAGAATGATGGTCTTGATTTCGTCTTCCTTCTTTTCTACAGGTGCTGGCTTTGGTGCAGGTTTTCCTGTATTCTTATTGTTTTTGCTGTTATTTTTCTGATTCGGCCGGTTGGACTGGGATTTCATGCTGGTTCTTTCCAGCTTGTCAAACTTATCAATGTTGTTTCTGTCGTTTTTCTTATCCCGGTCTGTACGATTTCTGGATTCCTTTGTCAACGGTTTGCTCTCAATAGGTGCCTTGGGAATGGACTGGCCGCCTCTGGTTCCCTGGCCTCTGCGGTCTCCGCCTGCTCCCTGGCTGCCGTTTCTTCTGTCATTTCCGCCGCCAAAGCTTCTGCGCTCACCATTTGCTCCCTGACCGCCGCTTCTTCTGTCGTTTCCGTTTCCACCATTGTAACTTCTGCGCTCGCCGTTTGCTCCCTGGCCGCCGCTTCTTCTGTCGTTTCCGTTTCCACCATTGTAACTTCTGCGCTCACCATTTGCTCCCTGGCCGCCGCTTCTTCTGTCGTTTCCATTTCCACTAAAGCTTCTGCGCTCGCCGTTTGCTCCCTGGCCGCCGCTTCTTCTGTCGTTTCCATTTCCGCCAGTATAATTTCTGCGCTCACCGCCTGCACGCTCCCCAGTTCTCTGGGCAGGTGCCGGTCTTCTCTCTGTGTTTGCACTTGCTGCAGCGGGTGCTGCCTTTGCAGTCTCTGCAGCCGGTGCAGCAGCGGTCTGTGGTTTTGCTGCTTCAGCAGCTGGTGCGCTGCTCTGCGGCTTTGCACTCTGGGCAGCTGCCGGACGGCTCTGTCCCTGCGGCTGTTTCTTTCTGGCCGGGCGGTTCATACCGGTACGGCTGTTCTGGGGATGGAACACCTGGGTAATGCTCTTTTTCTTTTCTGTTTTTTCGGGTTCTGGGGCTTTCGGTAAGCCCTCCTTTAACTTTTGTGCCTGTGCGTCATCTATCATACTCATATGGTTGTCAGATTTACTCCTTTCCTTTTTCCTTTTCCAGTTCTTTCATTATGGTCTTGGAAAATCCCTCATCCAGAACAGCTAAGGATGCCCTGAATTCTTTTCCCATGGCTGCTCCCAACTGTTCTTTGGTTCCATAAATCCAAATCGGCACCTGGTAGTACGTACACATATTCTGAAACTTCTTTTTGGTATTGTCCGAGCTTTCCTCTGATACAATCACCAAAAATGCTCTTCCTTCTTTGACAGCCTTCTCCGTAGAAAACTCTCCGCTGGCTGTTCTTCCTGCTTTTGTCGCAAGACCTACAAGCGATAACACTCTACTCGCTTTTAATTTCAATCTCTTCGATCTCCTTTTTCAGTTCTTCGTACACGGATCCCGGAATGGCCATTTTCAAAGACCGCTCCAATCCCTTGTTCTTCACTGCTTTTTCAAAACATTCTTTGGAAAAGCACAAATATGCGCCTCTGCCGTTCTTCTTTCCTGTGGTATCCAGGACAATTTCATTTTCTGTGGTCTTCAGGATCCGCATCATGTCCTTTTTGTTTTTCATTTCCTGGCATCCGATGCATTTACGTACCGGTACCTTTTTTACCTGGCCCATGCTGTTGTCTCCTGTTTACTGCTCTGTGGTCTCTTCGGGTCCTGCGGCTTCTTCGGTGTCCTCAAAGCCTTCTTCTCCTTCTTCGGCATACTCATACTCTTCGTCATCGCCAAACTCATTGTAATTGTCGTATGCTTCAAAAAGTTCGTCAAACTCTCCGGACTCTCTTGCCTGTGTTTCGCTCTTGATATCAATCTTAAATCCGGTCAGGCGGGCTGCCAGGCGGGCGTTCTGTCCTTCCTTACCGATAGCCAGAGACAGCTGGTAATCTGGAACAATGACCTTTGCCGTTTTGTCATCATCGTCTGCAATAACAGAAATAACTTTTGCCGGGCTTAATGCATTCTCAATCAGCTCTGCAGAGTTGGGATTCCAGTTGATGATATCAATCTTTTCTCCTCTCAGCTCATTGACAATGGCATTGACTCTGGCACCGTTGATTCCTACGCAGGCACCTACCGGGTCTACGTCTGGGTTGGCGGACCAGACTGCAATCTTGGTACGGCTTCCTGCTTCTCTTGCAATGCTCTTGATCTCTACTGTGCCGTCACGTACCTCTGCCACTTCGGATTCAAACAGACGTTTTACCAATTCCGGATGAGTTCTGGAAACTAAGATCTTCGGTCCCTTGGAGGTATCTTTGACTTCCAGAACGTAAACTTTGATACGCTCGGTAGGACGGAACACCTCTCCTTTGACCATTTCGTTTTCGTTTAAGACAGCGTCTACCTTGCCTAAGTTTACGCTGACATTTTTTCCGATGTAGCGCTGTACAATACCGGTCACCACATCTTTTTCTTTTGCATAATACTGGTTGTACAGCACTTTGCGCTCTTCTTCACGGATCTTCTGTAAGATCACGTTCTTTGCATTCTGAGTAGCAATTCTTCCGAATTCTTTGGATTTGATCTCAATGTTTACGATATCTCCCAGTTCATACTTGGAGTTGATCATCTTCGCATTGGTAAGACTGATCTCTGTGACATCGTCCTCTACTTTTTCCACGACTGTTTTTTCAGCCTGCACATGGAACTCGCAGGTCTGCGGATTAATATACACCTTTACGTTGTCAGCCTTTCCGAAATGGTTCTTGCAGGCCTGGATTAAGGACTGCTCAATGGCCTCTAACAGGGTATCCTTGCTGATATCTTTTTCTTTTTCCAAAAGATTCAGCGCTTCCAACAGTTCGTTATTCATAATGTGAATCCTCCTTATTTAAAAGTCAAACGCCAGGCGGATCAGTGCTATGTCTTCTCTGGCAAACTTCATTTCTGTTCCATCCTCCATAAGAAGGGTGACGGTACCTTTATCCCAGGCATTCAGAATTCCTGTGAACTCTTTCTGATGCTGGATGGCGCGGTAAGTACGTACTTCCACCAATTCTCCCTGGCTGCGTACAAAATCTTTTTCTTTTTTCAGGGGTCTTCCAAGGCCCGGAGAGCTGACTTCCAGAATATAGGAGTCCTCAATAAAATCATGCTCGTCTAACAGGTCGCTGAGTGCACGGCTGATCACTTCACAGTCATCTACCGCAATCCCGCCCGGTTTGTCGATGTAGGCACGAAGGTACCAGGATCCTCCCTCCTTTACATATTCTACGTCCACCAGTTCAAAACCATGTGCGTCCACCAGAGGCATAAGAAGCTCCTCTGTCTGTTTTTCATAGGTTTCTCTCTTTGTCATCTGCGCCACCTTTCTTACGTATAAGCAAGATGAGTGGACCTTCAGGCCCACTCATCACTCTAGTAACATGTAATCATCATGTCCACTATAACACATGTTTTTGTGAATTGCAAGGGGTTTTCGCGCTTATAACCGCTGTTTTGCCCCTTTTCCATCCCGTTTCCCGATCTTTAAGCGGTTTAAATGGACTTCTTTCTCTTTGTAAAACACCACGGGATCTGTATTTTCTCCTAACAGGTACACGTTTTCCAGGCGGTCTTTCTCAGAAAGACGAATGCCCCGCACGCCCACTGCCGCTTTTTTCTTCAGAGGGACCTCTTCTGCTTCAAAGCGCAGGAAATATCCCTGGACGCTCTGCAGTACCAGCTGTTTTGCCTCTTCTAAGTCAAAGACTCCAAGCAGCTTGTCATCATCCTGAAGCTTGGTGGCCGCAATGGTTCTCTTTGCCACATCAAATTCACTGCCTTCTACTTTTTTCAGCATTCCCTGCTCGGTAGCAAAGAGCAGTTCAGATGCTTTTACGTTTTCCAGGCACTGTAAAAACACCACCTGCTCTTCTGCAGAAGAGTAATTGCACAGGTTGTCCACCGGCGTTCCCTTGTCCCGGAACTTTCCAGCCGGTACATCCATAACTTTTAACAGGTGCTGTTTTCCCGCATCCGTGAAAATGCAGATCTTGTCCGTATTCAGACAGGGGATCACATATTTGTTTTCACTGTCTGCCGCTTCTTTATTTCGCTCATATGCAGACACATCCACCGTTCTGGCGTATCCGAAACGGTCCATCAGAAATACCACTGGCATCTCCTTTGGCCCCTGCTCCACATAAACGGCTTCTCTGGCATTTTCCACCGTGGTTCTGCGCGGCGCGGCATATTCTTTTTTCAGTGCATCCAATTCCCGGATAATCACCTTTGCCATAGACTTGTAATTATTCAGAATGTCTTCATAAGACGCAATGTTTTTCAGGGTGGTCTCATGTTCTTTCATCAGTGCATCAATCTCCAGCCCAATCAACTTGTACAGGCGCATTTCCAGAATGGCTGTGGCCTGGTTTTCTGTGAAATGAAGACTGGCCGCTGCTTTTCTGGAAGATTCTTTCCGGAAGCGGATGCCTTCTGTCTCCCCGGTTACCAGACAGGCTTTTGCCTGCTTCTGATTCTGGCTCCCCCGAAGAATCTCAATAATCAGGTCGATGACATCGCAGGCCTTGATCAAGCCTTCCTGGATTTCTTTCTTTGCCTGCTCTTTTTTCAGCAGAGTCTGATATTTTCTGGTCTGAACTTCAAACTGGAAGTCAATGTGATGTTCCAAAATCTGACGCAGGCTTAACACTTCTGGTTTGCCGTCTGCCACTGCCAGCATATTGACTCCAAAGGTATCTTCCAGCCGGGTCTTCTTATACAGCATGTTGATCAGCTGTTCGGTATCTGCATTTTTCTTTAATTCCAGTACAATACGGATGCCTTCCTTAGAAGACTGATTGGAAATATCCACAATGTCCGTGGTCTTCCGGCTCTCAACCAGACCTGCCACATCATTTAAAAACTTGGCAATATTGGCCCCCATCATGGTATAAGGAATCTCTGTGATTACCAGTCGGTCTTTTCCGCCTTTGCCCTTTTCTACTTCCACTCGTCCACGAAGACGGATCTTTCCGTTGCCTGTCCGGTAAATCTCCGGCAGTTCATCTTTATTCACCACAATGCCGCCGGTAGGAAAATCCGGTCCCTGAATATAGGACAACAGCTCTTCATCACTGATCCGACTGTTTTTGATCATGGCTTTCACCGCATCAATGACTTCCCCAAGGTTGTGGGGCGGAATGCTGGTAGCCATACCAACTGCAATACCGTCTGCTCCATTTACCAGCAGGTTTGGCAGGCGCACCGGAAGAACGGAAGGCTCTTTTTCGGTCTCATCAAAATTTGGTACAAAATCCACCACATCCTTGTCTAGATCCCCATATGCAGAGAAGTAAGCTGTATGGGGTGGAGCTTGACAGCATTTCAGGAAGAAT
>CAJMON010000058.1 GCA_905214955.1 uncultured bacterium | reverse complement strand
TCAGATCTTCTATGATAATTGATGCGGCTTAACAGCAGATTTCTGTGGTTAAGCCGTTGTTTATTTAATAGCTGATATGTCAAGAACACCCAGAAAAATCTAGGTATATATTTGTAGGATTACAATACATGTGTTACAACTGAATAAATAAAAATCGAGGATACGCTCTTTGTGTTATATTTGAATCACTAAAAAACAGAAAAGAGCTTCCTCGCATGGTTAGTATAACACACGACATGGGGTATCGTCTATCATTTATTAATTATTCTGAAAGATTTGGGGTTTGAAAAGCTGCTCTCAAGTATAAAACCAACTGGCAGTATATTTACCGCCGGAAACGGCGGTTCTGCAGCGGACTGTGAGCACATGGCAGGAGAACTGATGAAACGGTTTCAGATTCCACGTCCGGTGAGCCGGAAATTTGCAGAAAAATTAAAAAGCATTGATCCGGTGCGGGGGACTGGACTTGCAAAAAATCTGGAATGCTCCCTGATGGCCATTCCCCTGGTGGCCCACGAAGCACTGACTACCGCTTATATGAATGATGTGGATAGCCTGGGTGTTTTTGCCCAGCAGCTGTTTGGCTATGGCAGGGCGGGAGATGTCTTTCTTGGAATTTCCACATCGGGAAACAGTCAGAATATCCTTCATGCGGTGGTTGTGGCCAAAGCCATGGGTATTCCGGTGATTGGACTGACTGGTGGAAACGGCGGCGAGCTGGCAAAGCTGGTGGATGTGGCTGTCAAAGTGCCGGAAACGGAGACCTACCGTATCCAGGAATATCATCTTCCAATTTATCACTGCTGGTGCAGAATGCTGGAGTGCCGTTTCTTTGGGGGGGTATCAGCAAAATAACTTAAAATAACAGAATCGTACAGACGAACCGATGTGTAAGAAATCATTGGATGTATAAAGAACAGGGACTCATAAGAGAAAATCGAATGAAACATTGAAAAAATAAAAAAGCGGAGGAGAAGGGATTTGAACCCTTGCGCCGTGTTACCGACCTACTGGTGTTCGAAGCCAGACCCTTCAGCCTCTTGGGTACTCCTCCGTAAGAGATAGAATTTCACGTACAAAACGCACGTCTTACTTCATTATATAGTGGACAAAAAGGGAAGTCAAGAAAAAAATGGCAAAGCCCCGAAGGGGCCGGACAGCCCTTAAAGCTGCCCGATGAGTGCATCAATGTCTTCTTCTTTGGTGGCCCAGCTGGTGGCAAACCGCACCACGCACCGGCCGTCATCCAGATTTTCCCAGAAACCGAAAGTCGCTATACGGGACAGCCGTTCTTTCTGCTCTTCGGTGAGGATTACGAACTGCTGGTTGGTGGGAGAATCTAAGTACAGAGGATAGCCTTTTTCCAGAAAGGCTTTTTTTAATTTCTCCGCAAGGGCCAGGGCGTGACGGGAAATGTTCAGGTAGCGGTTTTCTGAGAAAAGGCAGTCAAACTGCAGGCCAAGGAGCCAGCCTTTTGCAAGAAGGGCGCCCCGCTGTTTAATGACGGTAAAGAAGTGGGGAAGGGCTGCAGGATCTGGCACCACCACGGCTTCTCCAAAGAGCGCGCCTACTTTTGTGCCGCCGATGTAGAAAACGTCACAGGTTTTTGCCAGGGTTTCCAAGGTTATGTCCGTATCTGCAGCTGCCAGTCCGTAGCCCAAGCGGGCGCCGTCTAAAAACAGGGGCAGGGAAAATTCCCGGCATACGCTGTGGAGCTGTTCCAGTTCCTCTTTGGTGTACAAAGTGCCGTATTCTGTGGGATGGGAAATGTAGACCATGCCTGGAAAGACCATGTGGTCGTGGTTGGCGTCAGCTAAAAACTGCTCCATATAGGCCCGTACCTGGGAAGCGGAAATCTTTCCAAGGGTGTTGGGAATGGTCAGAACCTTGTGGCCATGGTACTCAATGGCCCCTGCCTCGTGAAGGCTGACATGTCCGGTGTCTGCGGAAAGGACGCCTTCCCAGGGACGCAAAAGAGAGGTAATGACGATGGAGTTTGTCTGGGTGCCGCCCTCCAGAAAATACACGTCTGCACCAGGACAGCCGCAGGCTTTGCGGATTTTTTCTTTTGCCGAAACGCAGTGAGCATCCGTGCCGTAGCCGGGATTCTGTTTAAAGTTGATTCTGTTTAAAGCTTCCAGAATGGAAGGATGGGCGCCTTCCATATAATCGCTGTCAAAATGAAGCATGGGAAAAGTCTCCTTTGTATAAAAATTGGTGCTGCCATGAGCGTATCTTACGCAGCAGAATCTATCTGGACTGTAGCAGGAAAGAGAAGAAAAGTCAAGCCGGGAAGGCTTTTCCCCTTGACGAATGTGGCGCATTGCGTTAGACTAGATACAGAAAAACGCAATGATGAAGAGAGTAGCTTCAGTACAGCCACTACAGAGAAGTCCCGGCAGCTGAGAGGGACGTGGTTCACTGAGGGGAAGATGGCTTCTGAGCAGCGCATCGAACTGCTTTTTCAAGAGAGTTTTCCATATTGGAAAATAATTTTGTCAAGAGGCAGCAAGACTGCGACAGGTCCGCCTGTTATAGCGGAACAGTGTAGAGGCACTGGCAGAGGTTCTTTTTGTGAGAAAAGGACAAAATGAAGTGGTAACGCGGGACTTATGGCTCGTCTTCAGAAAGTGGAAGACGGGTCTTTTTTTGATACCAGGGTCAAAAGTTCGAAAGCTGTTCGTGCTTGCACGATAAAGCTTTTGAATTTGGGACCCGCCAAACATGAGGTGGAGAACATCCAGTGGATGTTCGTTTAGCACCGACCGAAGCGGAGCGTAGACAGTAGCGATTTACATAGTAAATCAGCGGATTCCGAATGTTTGTAGAATTGCGGGTGCTGTGTGCCGGTGGCACACGTTTAGCACCGACCGGAGTGGATACGGAGACTGCTTTGCAGCGGAGCAATTCGTAGGTATCAATTTTAGCTGTGTAATCATATAAGCCGCTTTTAGAAGAAAGGAAGAACACAATGGAAAAGAAAAAATTTTACATGACGACAGCGATTGCCTATACTTCCGGCAAACCGCATATTGGAAATACCTATGAAATCGTGCTGGCAGACAGCATTGCCCGTTTCAAACGTGCACAGGGCTACGATGTCTTTTTTCAGACAGGAACCGACGAGCATGGCCAGAAAATCGAGCTGAAAGCAGAAGAGGCAGGCATTACCCCCAAGGAATTCGTAGATAATGTGGCAGGAGAGATCAAAAAAATCTGGGATCTGATGAACACCTCCTACGACAAATTCATCCGTACCACGGATGAAGACCATGAAAAACAGGTACAGAAGATTTTCAAAAAACTGTACGATCAGGGCGACATTTACAAAGGCTATTATGAAGGAATGTACTGTACTCCTTGTGAGTCTTTCTTCACCGAGTCCCAGCTGGTAGACGGCAAATGCCCGGACTGCGGCCGTGAAGTACAGCCTGCCCGCGAGGAAGCTTACTTCTTCAAAATGAGCAAATATGCAGACAAGCTGATTGACCACATCAATATGCATCCGGAATTTATCCAGCCGGTAT
Source organism: uncultured bacterium (assembly GCA_905214955.1). Classification (GTDB taxonomy): domain Bacteria; phylum Bacillota; class Clostridia; order Lachnospirales; family Lachnospiraceae; genus Limivivens. The sequence continues at coordinate 16,840 of CAJMON010000058.1, read as the reverse complement.
CCAGAAAAAATGAGATGATGAACAACTTCCTGCTGCCAGGACTTCAGGATCTGTGCGTATCCCGTACCTCCTTTACCTGGGGTATTCCGGTTACCTTTGATCCCAAACATGTGACCTATGTATGGCTGGATGCGCTGACCAACTACATCACCGGTATTGGCTATGACTGCGACGGCGAAAGCAGTGAGCAGTTTAACAAGCTGTGGCCGGCAGATCTGCACCTGATCGGAAAAGACATCATCCGTTTCCATACCATTTACTGGCCCATTTTTCTGATGGCGCTGGGTCTTCCACTGCCCAAACAGGTATTTGGCCATCCCTGGCTCTTACAGGGGGATGGAAAGATGAGCAAATCCAAAGGAAATGTGCTGTATGCAGATGAGCTGGTGGATTTCTTTGGAGTGGACGCTGTCCGTTACTTCGTGCTTCATGAGATGCCTTTCGAAAATGACGGTGTAATTTCCTGGGAGCTGATGGTAGAGCGCCTGAACTCTGACCTGGCAAACACCCTTGGAAACCTGGTAAACCGCACCATTTCCATGACAAATAAATATTTCGGCGGTGTGGTAGAAGATAAGAAAGTAATTGAACCGGTGGATGAGGAGCTGAAAGCTGTTGCGCTGGAAACCCCGAAGAAAGTGGCTGCCAAGATGGAAGAGCTGCGTGTGGCAGATGCCATCACAGAAATCTTTGTGCTGTTCAAACGCTGCAACAAATACATTGATGAGACCATGCCCTGGGCTCTGGCAAAAGACGAAGCAAAACAGGACCGCCTGGCAACAGTTCTGTACAACCTGGCAGAGAGCATCAGCATCGGCGCTACACTCCTGGAGCCGTTTATGCCAGAAACCGCAGACAAGATTCTGGCACAGTTAAATACCAGAAAACGTTCCTTTGATGAGATGGATACCTATGGCCTGTTTGAGTCTGGTACCAAGGTGACTGAGAAACCGGAAATCCTCTTTGCACGCCAGGACCTGAAAGAAGTTCTGGAAAAAGTAGCTGTTCTGCATCCTGCAAAACCGGAAGCAGAAGAGGAGAAAAAGGAAGAAGAACCGGTGATTGATCTGGAAGCAAAACCGGAGATCACTTTTGAAGATTTTGGAAAACTTCAGTTCCAGGTAGGTGAGATCATCGCCTGCGAAGCAGTAAAGAAATCTAAGAAGCTGCTGTGTTCCCAGGTAAAGATCGGCAGCCAGGTAAAACAGATTGTATCCGGCATCAAAGCACACTACACACCGGAAGAGATGGTAGGAAAGAAAGTCATGGTGCTGGTAAACTTAAAACCGGCCAAACTGGCAGGTGTGCTGTCTGAGGGAATGCTGCTGTGCGCAGAAGATGCAGACGGCAATCTGGCACTGATGACACCGGAGAAAAAGATGCCCTCCGGAGCAGAGATCTGCTAAAAGACAGGAGCGGACAGCATGATATTTGACAGCCATGCCCATTACGATGATGAGGCATTTGACCCGGACAGAGAAGCGCTTCTGTCCGGGATGAATCAGGCAGGAATTTCCCACATTGTCAATGTGGGAGCCAGCCTCGAAGGCGTGCAGGCTACCGTGGAACTGACGGAAGCTTATCCGTTTCTCTACGGTGCAGTGGGCGTCCACCCGGATCATGTGGGAAGTTTAGATGAGGAAAAGCTTGCCTGGATGCGCAGTCTCTGTGACAGAAAGAAAATTGTGGCAGTGGGAGAAATCGGCCTGGATTATTACTGGGACAAAGAATCCCACGACCTGCAGAAAACCTGGTTTGTCAGACAGCTGCACATGGCACAGGATGCAGGTCTTCCGGTCATCATCCACAGCAGAGAAGCAGCAAAAGACACCTTTGACATTTTAAAAGCAGAGCATTCTGGAAAAACCGGCGGCGTGATCCATTGTTATTCCGGTTCCAAGGAAATGGCCAGAGACTACCTGAATATGGGCTATTACCTTGGAGTGGGCGGCGTGGTGACTTTTAAAAACGCCAGAGTTTTAAAAGAAGTGGTGGAATATGCACCTCTTGACAGACTTCTTACCGAAACAGACTGCCCATATCTTTCCCCGGTTCCCTTCCGTGGAAAGCGCAACGATTCCAGAAACATTGCTTATGTCCTGGAAATGATTGCCCAGTTAAAAGGAATCAGCCGGGAAGAGGCAGAGCAGGCCACATGGGAAAATGCCATGCGGATGTACCGGATCCGGGAAATCGAAAATCAATAGGCGATACACCTGTGTTCAGAAAGAAATTTAGGAGAATATGGAAAAATTATCAAATCCACAGGCAACAATAGAAGTATTAAAAAAGCACCAGTTTACTTTTCAGAAAAAATTCGGACAGAACTTTTTGATAGATCCCCATGTGCTGGATAAGATCATCAGTGCAGCCGAGATCACAAAAGAGGATTTTGTCCTGGAAATCGGTCCCGGCATCGGCACTATGACTCAATATCTGGCAGAAGCAGCCAGAGAAGTCACGGCCGTGGAGATTGACCGGAATCTGATTCCCATTCTGTCGGAAACACTGAGTGCTTATGATAATGTGCAGATCATTAACGAAGATGTGCTGAAACTGGATCTGGCAGCCCTGGCAAAGGAGCGCAACGGAGGAAAGCCCATCAAAGTTGTGGCGAATTTGCCATATTATATTACAACTCCGATTATTATGGGATTGTTTGAAGGCGGCGTGCCCATTGAAAGCATTACTGTTATGGTGCAGAAAGAAGTGGCCATGCGGATGCAGGCAGGCCCTGGAACCAAAGATTACGGCGCGCTTTCCCTGGCAGTGCAGTATTATGCAGAGCCTTATCTGGCTGCCAATGTGCCGCCAAACTGTTTTATGCCCCGGCCAAATGTAGGCAGTGCGGTGATCCGTCTTACCCGCTATGCCGAGCCTGCGGTAAAAGCAAAGGATGAGAAGCTGATGTTTGCACTGATCCGTGCATCCTTCAATCAGCGCAGAAAAACTCTGCAGAATGGGCTGAACAATTCCCAGGAGCTTTCTTTTACAAAGGAACAGATTGCAGAAGCCATTGAAAAAATGGGTCTGTCACCCAGCGTCCGGGGAGAGGCCCTGACACTGGAACAGTTTGCGAAGTTGTCAGACCTTCTGGCAGAAGTAAAAAACAGCTGAAAGAGAGGGCGGTTTATGAAGGGGCAGAAACGGCGGGAACTTTATTTTGGGGGAGATTACAATCCAGATCAGTGGGATGAAGCCACGATCCGGAAAGATATGGAATATTTTCAAGAGTGCCACATAAATTATGTGGCACTTCCTGTATTTTCCTGGGCAAAACTGGAGCCGGAAGAGGGTGTTTACCAGTTTGAATGGCTGGACCGGATTCTGGACATGATCTGGGAACACGGGATTTCGGTATGCCTGGCAACCTCCACGGCTGCCCAGCCGGAGTGGATGAGCAAAAAATATCCGGAGATTCTTCCTGTGGACAACAACGGACTGAAACGGACGCACGGAATGCGGAATTTTTACTGCGTCAACAGTGAAAAGTACCGGGAGCGTGCAGCGGCGCTGGCAGGAGAGATGGCCAGACGGTACAAAGATTTTCCAGGACTTGCGGCTTGGCATGTGGCCAATGAATACAGCACCTTCTGCCACTGTGAGAACTGTGAGAGAAAGTTCCGGTCCTGGCTGAAAAAGAAATATGGGACAACGGAACATTTAAATGAAAAGTGGAATACGGCGTTCTGGGGAAGAACGGTGTATGATTTTGATACCATTATGCTTCCCACAGACCGCAATGATGATGACAAGTTCTTTCCGGCAAAACAGCTGGATTATCAACGGTTTGTCACAGATACTACAGAAGAATGCTTCTTAAATGAAGCGGAGGTTCTGCAGAAAATCACTCCGGACATTCCAGTATTCAGCAACATTTCTGGATTCATCAAAAAACTGAACCAGTTTCAGCTGACCAGGCACATGGACATTGCAGCCTGGGACAATTATCCGGCACCGGGACAGGACCCTGCAATACCGGCCATGAAGCATGACATTATGCGGGGCTTAAAAGACGGGGCTTCTTATATGGTGGCGGAGCAGTCGCCCAACCAGCAGAACTGGCAGCCTTACAATAAACTGAAACGTCCAGGGGAAGTGCGCCTGCTGGCTTATCAGGGTATTGCCCACGGTGCAGACAGTGCCTTATATTTCCAGATGCGCCAGTCTGTTGGCGGCCAGGAAAAGTTTCACGGAGCACTGATTTCTCATTCAGGAAGAAATGATACCCGGATTTTTCAGGAAATGAAGTCCCTGGGAGGGGAACTTCACAGCCTTGGAGGACAGCTTTTGGATGCCAGAACGTGGTCAGAGGTGGGAATTCTGTTTGACTGGGACAGCTGGTGGGCGCTGGAGCTTTGCAGCGGCCCAACCAAAGACATGGATTATCTAGCCCAGGTGAGCCATTATTACAGGGCATTTTACCAGGCAGGAATTGCCGTGGACATGGTGAAATATGAGGGAGATTTTTCCAAATACAAAGTGCTGGCAGCGCCTCTTGCCTATATGATGAAAGAGGGGCTGGCAGAAAAGCTGAAAACTTTTGTAAAAGAAGGAGGGATTCTCCTTGGAACTTATATGACCGGTGTGGCAGATGAGACAGACCGGTGCATTTTTGGAGCCTATCCAGGACCATTAAGGGAAGTGTTCGGACTGTGGGTGGAGGAAACGGACGCCCTGTTTCCAGAAGAGCGAAACGGCATTGTCATCCCGGAAACCGGGAAAGTGTACGAGAGCAGTTTTCTGTGCGACCGGCTGAGACTGGAGGGGGCGAAGGCACTTGGCACCTATGAAAAAGATTTTTATGCCGGAGAACCCTGCGTTACAGAACATTCCTATGGAAAAGGAAAAGCCTATTATCTGGGAACTCTGCCGGAAGATGTATTCCTTGAAAAACTCACCGCCCGCATGTGCCTGGAAGCAGGCATCCAGTCCTTGTTTCCCCATCAGGAGGGTGTGGAGATCACCCAGAGGGAGAACGCACATGGAAGCTTCTTCTTTTTCCTGAACCACACCACAGAAGAAAAAAGAATCCTGCTGCCCAAAGGCACGTGGAAGAATCTGTTAAAAGGTGGCGCGGCAGAAAAGGAGGTCTGCCTGGGGCCAAGGGATGTGGCGGTGTTGAAGCTGGAAATTTTATAAAAATGTCACACCAGATGGTGCACATAGAACAAAAGTTTGTGATACGATAGGAGATAGTAAGAACGGAAGCGGAGGATGCTCCGTATAGAGATTAACAGGGGTGTTTTGACACCATAGGAAAACAGGGGGGAATACAAAATGCTGACAGATACAGCCAGATCGCCGCAGGCAGGGGCATGGCCGCTTGAGTTTGAAAAAATCACCCAGGAGGAAGGCTTCTGGAAGGATGTCACCAGGCGCAATGCCAGAAAAACCATTGTGCAGCTGCAGAAGATGTTTGAAGCAGCGGATATCAGCCATGTGGTAGAGAATTTCCGGATCTGTGCAGGAGAGTCCGAAGGAAGCTTTGCAGGGACAGACTTTGGAGACGGAGACTTTTATAAATGGATGGAAGCTGCCATGTATGTGGCAGTGGAGGAGAAGGACCAGAATCTATTGGATCAGCTGGAAGCGTATGTGGCACTGATTGGAAAGGCACAGCAGCCGGACGGCTACCTTTCTACCAAGCAGATCATTGCGGAGCGGGAAGGAAAGCGGGATGCCAGATTTGCGGACATCAATGATTTCGAAGTGTACAATTTCGGCCATTTATTTACCGCAGCCGCACTTTATAAACGGCTGACCGGCCGGGATTCTTTCTTAAAAATTGCAGAGAATGCAGCAGATTATCTGGATAGAATGTATGAGGAGAGCGCCAGAAAGGGCGAAGTCAAGACAGCCGTCTGCCCATCCCACTACATGGGCCTGTTAGAGCTGTACCGGGTTACCGGAAAGAAACAATACCTGGATCTGGCCAGAAGAGCCATTGAACTGAGAGACAGCGTAAAAGAAGGCATGGATGACAACCAGGACCGGATTCCCTTAAAAGATCATGAAAAGATCATTGGACATGCCGTCCGGGCCAACTATCTATATGCAGGAACGGCAGATCTGTGTCTGGAGGAAGCTCATCCGGAATACCGGAGTGTCTTAGATAAGGTATGGAGAAATCTGGTGGATACCAAGCTTTACATCACCGGAGGCTGCGGAGCACTGTACAATGGCGCGTCTCCCTATGGGAATTTCTTTCATCATCAGCTGATTCACCAGGCTTACGGATATGAATACCAGCTGCCCAATACCACTGCGTACAATGAGACTTGTGCAGCTGCAGGGCTTGTGATGTGGGCTTACCGGATGTTCCAGCTGGAGCAGAAGGGGGAATACTTCGATATTCTGGAAAAGGCCATGCTGAATACCGTTCTGGCAGCGGTGAGCCTGGATGGAAAGAAGTTTTTCTATGAGAATATGCTGCGCAGAGAAAACGAACTGCCCTATGAGCTGATCTGGCCCCTGACCAGAAGCGAGTATATTTTAAGTTACTGCTGTCCGCCAAACCTTGCCAGAACCTTGGCGGAAGCTGCAGAATATGCCTGGCTGGAGGGGAAAGACTGCATTTACACCGGCATGTATGAGTCCTGCAGGGCCCAGTTTTCCTTGAAAAACGGGGCAGACCTTGTAGTACGGGAGACAACCGGCTATCCGTATGACGGGGAGATTGTTTTTCAAGTGGAAAACCATACGCCTGAAATTCCAGTACAGTTAAAAATGCGGATCCCTGCCTGGTGCCGGAATGCATTTGTAGAATCGGATGGAAAAAAGAAACAGATCACACAGACGGAGCAGGGTTTTTATGCCATGGATCTGTCCGGAAAAGAAAAGATGGAAATTCGGCTGACTCTGGAAATGGAAGCGGTATTGATGCAGGCTCATTCCTATGTGGAGGAAGACAGCGGCCAGGCAGCGGTACAGAGGGGGCCTCTGGTGTACTGCATGGAAAGTGCAGACATGGGAGACGTGCCGCTTTCCCAGGTATATCTTCCAGCAGATGTGAAGCTGGCACCGGTGTCCATGACCATAGAAGGACAGAGCCTGGTGGCATTGGAGGGAACGGGAGAACGGATTCAGTATGCATCCCATACGCCGGGAGCACTGTATGAGCCGCTGTGCGTTAAAGGCTTTTCCAAGATTCCTGTGCGTCTCATTCCCTGCTTTGCCTGGGACAACCGGGCATTTGGAGAAATGCGGATTTTCCTGCCGGTACTCTTTAGAACTCCCGTTTCTGAGGAAGAAGAGAAGCGTCAGCCGGAGGGCTGAGAGAAAGCTTTTCGATTCCAAGAAAATGTTTGATCACTACACAGGCGCCGCCAAGTAAAATGGCGGTGTCCTGCAGACCGGAAGGCAGAAGGGTGCAGTATTTGTCCATACGGTTCTGCAAAGAGGCATACAGGCGTTCCGTGATGCCTTTCAGATAAATCGTAAAAGAACTGTTGATGACAATGGCATCCGGGTTGAAAGTATTCAGAATATTGTTGATGGCAATTCCCATATAGAGGATAAAATCTTCAATGGCGGCAAGAGTCTCAACGTCCTGCAGGTTGTACAGCCGGATGAATTCTTCCAGAGAAATCCGGCGGCCCTTTTTCAGGGAGAGATCTCTTAAGATAGCCCGCTCAGAAGCGTACTGCTCAATACAGCCCAGGTTTCCGCAGGGGCAGGGACGGCCATTTGGCACTACGATGGTATGGCCAAACTCACCGGCGTATCCATTTTTGCCAGTATAAAGCTTGTCATCAATGAGAATGCCAAGACCGATTCCGGAGTGGACGCTGATGTTGATCATATTCGGGTAGTTGAAAGAAAAAGTCCGCTCGCCCAATACAGAAAGGTTTGCTTCATTTTCCATGAAAACAGGAATGCCGAAGATTTCCTGAAGTCTGGCAGTGAGATCTACACCGCCAAGGGAATAATAGGGAGTGAAAACAGCCTGGTTTTCGTGAACCACTCCGTGAAGGCCGATGCTGATACCGGCAATGCCGCAGGTCACAGGAGGCAGTTCATCCAGGGTCTTGCGGATGATTTCCACAAGAAGCTGAAGAATCCCCTGCTCTTTTGCATTGTTGGGATACTGGCGCAGACGGCAGTGGGTGCCTCTTAAGTCACAGGTAAGAACCGTAATGGTATCTACACTCAGATCCAGGGAAATTACATGGCCTTCCCGCTGGTTCAGATCCAGAAGGATGGGCTTGCGTCCCTTTTCTGTCTGGGCACTTCCGATCTCAATGACCAGTCCTTCTTCAATAAGAAGCTGTACCAGAGAGGAAATGGTGGCTTTGGTAAGCCCCAGCATTTTGGAAAGATCCGCTCTGGAAACAGGACCATTGTTGACAATGGTTTCCAGCACAAGATGAGAATTGATATCACGGATCAGTTCTTTGCTTCCAGTGAGCATAGCGGCCTCCTTCTGACACTAGTACAGTGAATATTAAGTAACCGCCATATTGACTTGTCTGATTTTTCATCTGCTGCGTTGTCGTCAATCAGCGCAGCCACCGCTACGCCTCATTCCTCCGCCTTGCATATGAAGAAATCATCCTGCGCCAATATAATAGATACTTAATTTTCACTATACTAGTCTGCAATAGTTTAATCAATATACTAATGATTATAGCATAAATCTCACGAAAAAACAGGAAAATTAAAAAAATTGTTGTGCGAAAGGTATGAGCAGGCAGAGAAAGGAACTTAGAATGTACGAAAAAGAGGAATTTACCTATCTTTCCAGAGATGGAAGAACGAAAATCCGGGCGATTGCCTGGAAACCGGCAGACCAGTCGGTGCGTGCAGTGCTGCAGATTGCCCATGGCATGGTGGAGCACATAGAACGGTATGAAGAATTTGCAGGATATCTTGCAGAATATGGTATTGTGACAGTGGGCAATGACCATTTGGGCCATGGAAAATCCGTTGTTTCTACAGAAGACTGGGGATTTTTTGCTGAAGAAGAAGGAAACCGGGCAGTGATTCAGGATATGCACACTCTCCAGAAGAAAATGATTCTGGAATATCCCCAGGTGCCGTATTTTCTTTTGGGCCACAGCATGGGCTCCTTCCTGGCAAGACAGTATCTGTGCAGCTATGGAGCAGAACTGAAAGGTGCCATTATTTCTGGAACGGGTTGGCACAGCAGGATGGAATCCTGGGCAGGCATGGCTCTGACAAAGGTGATGGCAGGAATTTTTGGATGGCATTACCGGAGCGTACTCATTGACCGAATGGCGTTTGGAGGATATAATCGGTGGCTGAAAAATCCCAGAACAGAGAAAGACTGGCTCTCCAAAGAAGAAGCGGAAGTGGACCGTTATCTGGCTGATCCGGCCTGCACCTTCCGCTTTACACTGAATGGTTATTACAATATGTTTGCCGGTCTGTATAAGATTGCTTCCCCAGAATATGTGGCCCATATGCCAAAGGATCTTCCAGTGCTGTTCGTGGCAGGAGAAGACGATCCGGTAGGCGATTTTGGAAAAGGGGTCAAGAAGGCGGCAGACAGTATGAAAAAAGCCGGTGTCACAGACATTTCCCTGAAGCTTTACGAGAAAGACCGGCATGAAATCTTAAAAGAAACCGATAGGGAAACGGTCTTTCAGGATATTCACCACTGGATAGAAGCCCATATGGCATAATCTATGGCATGGACTGCCGGACAGAGAATGTGATCAAGAAAGATCGTTTTCGCTGAGGACGTTCAGAATGTCTGCAGAAAAAAAGCCCGGCAGAATCTGCCGGGCCGGATATTCACAATCCATTTTTGCTGTTTATTTTTTGTAGAAGCAGCCTTTTCACACTTGAAGTAGGAATGCTTATCTGCGTTCCAATTGTAATCAATCGTTTCTCTTTTTGATGTATTAGTCGTTGTTTTCGTCCGTACTTTCATCGTCTGTCTCAGAATCAGCCAGAGTACTTTCAGAATTTTTCTTGATAAACTCTTCAGAAAAAACAGGAGTTACACCAACGATCTCTTCCTCAGAAGTGATTTCTTCGGAAACTTCTGTAGTCTCTTCTCCTTCCTCACCTTCTTCCGGAATATATCTGTCAAAAATACGTACCAGGAACTGAGAATTGATAAAAGCAATCAGAGCAAAACCAACCAAAATCCATACCAGAGAGCCGTATACCATAACTTCTGCAATGGTGAGAGTCAGGATCACCGGAATGATCGTGATGGCCAGCATGGCAATGGTCTGGGGCAGATGACGGATGGACATCAGCAGAGCGTTGCGCACGGTAGCACGAATGGTGTTGTAAAATTTGGAAAGTACCGGGAACACATACAGCATCACCATAGCATAAACCAGAGCGATGATAGCCAGTCCGTAACGGACAACCTTGGCGAATGTGGTGCTCATCTGGCCCATGATATAGAAGTCAAATCCTAACAGAAGACCAGCAACTAAAGCAACCAGCCAGATCACAGTGGCCTGTTTGAAATTTTCCTTGAAGGATTTGAAAAAGCTGCGTACAATGTAGGATTCTTCGTTGCGTACCATTTTCAGGGTTACGTAGTACATCGCAGTGACGGATGCGCCAATGGTAACGATGGGAATGCAGCAGATGATGCACAGGATGTTCAGAATCATCAGGTCGGCCACCCGGCCCATGAACACGAAAAACTTGTTGTCCATGTTAAAAATACGGTCCATAAAAATCTTCCTCGTTTCGTACAGAATAATTACTACAATAACCCTATTATAAGGCAGAAAAATAGAAAAAGCAAACAAAAAGGAGTTGTTTATACTTTTTTAACCAACACACCGGCACATCGTAGAAATGGCGTGCCGGCGGTGCCTTCTATATTTAAATGCGTGGAAGTCTATGGCTTATGATAAGCAGATTCGTTGCAGTTTTGCGTCAGCGAGTCTTGAGAGAATGCCCGCCCAAAGCGCTCTGTTTAAGCGAAGCGAGTTAGCGCGAAAGGCGGAAACAGGCATTCGAAAGACGAGCAGCAAAACAAACAGAATCTGCGGTCATAAACCGTAGACGACACGCACAAACGAGAGCAGCGGACAGCCACAGGAACCAATCCAATGAGCATGCCGGGCTTGCATCCCCGGTAGGAATAAGGTATACTATACCTATCGGTGCGGGTATATCCCGTGCTAATTTCAGATGAAGAGGAATAGGAATCAAAAATTATGGAACTCACAACAGTAAGAGAAATTTTTAAAAACCGTGAAGCATATCTGGATAAAGAGATTCAGGTAGGAGGCTGGGTGCGCAGCAACCGCGATTCAAAAACCTTCGGATTTATTGTACTGCATGATGGCACCTTCTTTGAAACTTTGCAGATCGTTTACCATGACACTCAGGCCAACTTCGCAGAGATCGCTAAGATCAATGTAGGCGCAGCCATTCTGGTAAAAGGAACCCTGGTAGCCACACCGGAAGCCAAACAGCCTTTTGAGATCCAGACCAGCGAGATCATCCTGGAGGGAGCTTCTGCACCGGATTACCCCCTGCAGAAAAAACGCCACAGCTTTGAATACTTAAGAACCATCTCCCACTTACGCCCCAGAACCAACGCTTTCCAGGCAGTGTTCCGCGTGCGTTCCGTCCTGGCTTATGCGATCCATCAGTTCTTCCAGGAGAGAGGCTTTGTTTATGTACACACCCCGCTGATCACCAGCAGTGACTGCGAAGGAGCCGGCGAGATGTTCCAGGTAACCACTCTGGATATGAAAAACCTTCCGAAAAATCCGGATGGCAGCGTAGACTACAGCAAAGACTTCTTTGGAAAAGCCACCAACCTGACCGTCAGCGGCCAGCTGGATGCAGAGACCTACGCACAGGCATTCCGCAATGTGTATACCTTTGGACCAACTTTCCGTGCAGAAAATTCCAACACCACCCGCCATGCAGCAGAGTTCTGGATGATTGAGCCGGAAATCTCATTCGCAGACCTGCAGGATGATATGATCCTGGCAGAGAGTATGCTGAAATACGTGATCTGTTATGCAATGGAGCATTGCCCGGAGGAGATGGCATTCTTCAATTCCTTCGTGGACAAAGGCCTGATCGAGAGACTGGAGCATGTGGTAAACTCTGAGTTTGGTCATGTGACTTATACCGAAGCAGTCGAACTGCTGGAGAAAAACAACGACAAATTTGATTACAAAGTATCCTGGGGATGCGACCTGCAGACCGAGCATGAGCGGTATCTGACGGAGCAGATCTTCAAGCGTCCGGTATTCGTGACCGATTATCCGAAGGAGATCAAAGCTTTCTATATGAAACTCAATGAAGACCGGAAGACTGTTGCAGCGATGGACTGCTTAGTTCCTGGCATTGGAGAGATCATCGGCGGAAGCCAGCGTGAAGATGACTACGATCTGCTGGTAAAACGAATGGAAGAGCTGAAGCTGAATCAGGAAGATTATCAGTTCTACCTGGATCTGCGCAAATATGGTTCCACCCATCATGCAGGGTTCGGTCTGGGATTTGAACGTCTCGTAATGTACGTGACCGGTATGGGCAACATCCGTGACGTCATTCCGTTCCCAAGAACAGTAGGAAACTGCGAATTATAAGCAGACGCTGGAAAATACAGGGCGGCAGTGCGGAAAGAGCCTGCCGTCATACAGGAGGAAACAGCTATGGGGAGCAAGATTCTGATTGTAGATGATGAGAGGGAAATTGCAGATGTAGTGGCACTGTATCTGCAGAACGAAAATTATGATGTGGTAAAAGCTTATAACGGAAAGGATGCACTGCGCCTGGTGGAGGAGGAGAAGCCGGATATGGCACTCTTAGACGTGATGCTGCCGGATATTGATGGCTTTACCATTCTGCAGAAGATCCGGGAAAACTATACATTTCCTGTGATCATGCTGACAGCAAAGACAGAGTACATGGACAAAATTACAGGGCTGACTCTTGGAGCGGATGATTACATTGCCAAGCCATTCAATCCGCTGGAGCTGGTAGCCAGAGTGAAAGCCCAGCTGCGCCGTTTTACAAAATACAACGAGGGCAGCAAGACACAGGAGGATCTGATTGATTTTGGAGGACTGCTCCTGAACCGGAATACGCATGAATGCGTTTATAATGAAAAGAAACTGACATTGACACCCATCGAGTTTGATATCCTGTGGATTCTCTGCGAGAACAGAGGACAGGTCATCAGCTCTGAGCAGCTTTTTGAACAGGTCTGGAAGGAAAAATACTACAAAAACAGCAACAATACGGTCATGGTCCACATCCGGCACCTCAGAGAAAAAATGAGCGGCCCCACCGGAAAGTCGGATTTTATCAAGACCGTCTGGGGAGTGGGATACCGGGTTGAAAAATAATTACCGAAAATTAAAATGGAGCCTGATGCTTCAGACAATCTTTCTGGCATTTATGGCGTTGTGCGTAGGTTTGGGAATCATGGTGCTTCTTGTGGACGGACTGTTTCAGGACGGCTTTCAGGGAGCCATCATTGGAATTTTGGAAAAATGCGGCCTCTCCGCTGTAAGAGCCAATGAATTGTACGGCAGAATCTTTATGCAGAATAAAGAACTGTTAGCGGCCATTGGATTTATCATTCTGTTTCTGATCTTCTTTTACTTTGCCATGTCTAAAATCACAGGGTATCTGGAAGAGATCGGAGAAGAGATTGAGACCATCTTAAGTGACGGAGAAGAGCCGGTGACATTGGAACCGGAGCTGCGGCCGATCCAGGAAAAGCTGAACCGCTTGAAGATTACCCTGATACGGCGGGAGCTGGAAGCCAGCGAAAGCGAGCAGAAAAAGAACGATCTGGTGGTATTTCTGGCCCATGATCTGAAAACACCGCTGACTTCGGTGATTGCCTACCTGACCATGCTGGATGAGCAGCCGGACATGGAGAAGGAAGAGCGGGCAAAATATACCCACATTGCTCTGGAAAAGTCCATCCGTCTGGGAGAACTGATCAGTGAATTTTTCGAAATTACCAGATTCAATCTGCAGAACATTGTTCTGGAAAAAGAGCAGGTAGACTTATCCCTGATGCTGGAACAGCTGGCGGATGAGAGCTACGGGGTTTTAAGCAACAAGTCCTTAACCTGCAGCGTTCATACAGATGAGGGCCTGGTGGTGGACGGAGATCCGGACAAGCTGGCGCGGGTATTTGACAATCTTCTGCGAAATGCCATTGCCTACAGCTATCCAGGCACCAACATTGACATTCAGGCAAGGGAAGAAGATAACATGATTGTGATTGCTTTTTCCAATCAGGGAGATCCCATCCCTCAGCAGAAACTGAATTCTATTTTTGAAAAATTTTACCGGGCAGACAATGCCAGAAGCAGCCAGACAGGCGGGGCAGGCCTGGGCCTTTCCATTGCAAAAGAGATTACGGAGCTTCACGGAGGAACCATAGAAGCATCCAGCAGCAGCTATTGTACACGGTTTATTGTGCGGCTGCCAAAGCGGCGTGAACCGGAAGCAAAGAAAAAAGGCAGGTTGAAATGACAGATAACAGAAAGAAAAGAAAAGCAGGGAACGTAATAAGGACAGTCATTTTGCTGGCTGCCATGGTGGTTTTCTGCTTTTCTGCATATAAGCTGGTAGACATTTACATGGGCTATAAGCAGGGAAGCGATGAGTATTCTGCCCTTGGAAAATATGCGGCTCTGGAAGACCAGCAGGAGCCGGAGATAAAGGATGAGCCAGAAGAAACTTCCGGGAATGATTCATCTGGTGACGGTGTTGTGTTAGATACAGAGATTTCCGGGACAGAGACAGCCAGCACAGCCGAAAAAGAGGGCGAAGATTTTATTTACGAGACAGAGACAGAAGAAGATGCCAAGACCGGTGAAACCATTGTCCAAAAGAAAAAGCTGTACTATATGAAAAATCCGGTGGACTTTATGGCATTGCAGGGCATCAACGATGACATTGTCGGATGGCTGAAGGTGGGCGCGCTGGACATCAGCTACCCAGTGACCCAGGCATCAGACAATGATTATTACCTGCATCTGACCTTTGAGCTGGTGCAGAATGCCGCAGGCTGTATTTTTGTAGATTATCAGAACCGGCCGGATTTTCAGGATGACAATACCATCATCTATGGACATAACATGAAAGACGGTTCCATGTTTGGAACTCTGAAAAATTTTGTCCAGGACGGCGTGTATGAGTCCGACCCGTATTTCTGGATCTATACGCCGGAGAGGATTTACAAATATGAAATTTTTAATTGTTCTACCGTGGGAGCAGTAAGCAATACCTATACACTGGAATTTGGCAGCAGAAAAGAGTTCCAGAATTACCTGGATAAAGCGCTGATGCAGTCCCAGGTGGACAGCAGCAAGGTCAAAGTAAAATCTTCAGATAAGATCGTGACCTTATCTACCTGTACAGGAGATGAAGAGACACGGTTTGTTGTTCAGGGAAAACTGGTGCGTACCTATGCGTCAAGATAGAGCAGAAGGAGGAGAAACATGGTATTCGAGGATGGATACAGTACACTAAAGAGATTTATTGATGAGAGCAGCAACATCGTATTTTTTGGAGGGGCCGGAGTATCGACTGAAAGCGGAATTCCGGATTTCCGCAGTACAGATGGCTTGTACAATCAATCGTATGACTATCCGCCGGAAACCATTTTAAGCCGAAGCTTTTTCAGACAGAATCCAGAAGAATTTTTCCGGTTTTACCGGGAGAAAATGCTGTTTCTGGATGCGAAGCCCAACAACGCCCATAAAAAGCTGGCAAAGCTGGAAGAAGAAGGAAAATTAAAAGCAGTCATTACCCAGAATATTGACGGACTGCATCAGAAAGCAGGAAGCAAAAACGTGATAGAGCTTCACGGAAGCGTGCACAGAAACCATTGCATGAAGTGTGGAAAGTTCTATACCGCAGAGGATATCCTTCATTCAAAGGGGATTCCCAGATGCACCTGCGGCGGAATCATCAAGCCGGATGTAGTGCTGTATGAGGAGAGTCTGGATGAGGGAATCATTTCAAAGGCCATTGATTACATCAGCCATGCAGATATGCTGATTATCGGAGGCACTTCCCTGGTGGTATATCCGGCAGCGGGCATGGTGGATTATTTTGAGGGAGAACATCTGGTAGTGATCAACAAATCCGTGACGCACAGAGATGCCAATGCAGAACTGGTGCTTAAGGGAAGCATCGGGGAGGTTCTTTCCAGGGTGTGCTAGAACCGGGGGAGAAAGGATCTGGAAATGGAGAAAAACATGCCAAATTATGAAGTGGGTGACATCGTAAAATTAAAAAAGCCTCATCCCTGTGGAAGCCAGGAATGGGAAATTCTCCGTGTAGGGGCGGACTTCCGTTTGAAGTGTATGGGATGTGGCCATCAGGTGATGATTGCCCGCAGAATTGTAGAAAAAAACACAAAAGATTTGAAAAAAAAGCTTGATTAAAGGCACTTCCTATGGTATCATTAATCTTCGTGATATATTATTTTATTCCTTGCTCCCCGACAGTTCAGGGGGCCAGAGACCATAAGGAGGTGCGAACAGCATGAACAAGTACGAATTAGCAGTTGTTGTCAACGCAAAGATCGAGGATGACGCAAGAACAGCTACCATCGAAAAAGTAAAAGAGTACATTACCCGTTTCGGTGGCACCATCACAAACGTAGATGAGTGGGGAAAGAAGAGACTGGCTTACGAAATCCAGAAAATGAGAGAAGGATATTATTACTTCATTCAGTTCGAATCTGATTCTTCCTGCCCGGCAGAGGTAGAGAAGAGTGTACGTATCATGGAAAACGTTATCAGATTCCTGTGCGTTAGACCGGAAGCATAAATAGGAGATATATATTATGAATAAAGTCATTTTGATGGGGCGCTTAACACGATATCCTGATGTACGTTATTCC
>CAJMON010000057.1 GCA_905214955.1 uncultured bacterium | reverse complement strand
CATCCCGCGGAGCGTTTTTTGTGTCATAGGACGAAGTTTCCTATGACATAAAAAACAGCTTCGGTTAGAGGAGGTTTCCCCTTACCGAAGCTGTTTTACTGCCTTTCATCTGCTGCTTATTTGGTACCGAAAATACGGTCTCCTGCATCTCCTAATCCTGGGCAGATGTAGGCATTTTCATTTAACTCACGGTCCAGATGTCCTACATAAATCTGTACATCCGGGTGAGTCTCATGAAGGCGTTTCAGTCCTTCCGGCGCTGCGATGACAAACATGCATTTGATCTTCCTGCCGCCGTGCTGTTTGATAAAGTTTACTGCTGCAATAGCTGAACCGCCGGTTGCAAGCATTGGATCTACCATAACGATCTGACGCTGCTCAATGGGATCCGGCAGTTTGCAGTAATATTCGTGGGGTTCATGGGTTTCCGGATCACGGTACAGACCAATGTGGCCGATCTTTGCAGAAGGAACCAGGGTGGTGATTCCGTTTACCATACCAAGACCTGCACGCAGTACCGGCACGATAGCCAGCTTCTTTCCGGCAATCATAGGTGTTTTGCAGGTTTCAATCGGAGTTTCTACTTCTACATCCTCCAGAGGAAGGTCACGCAGAGCTTCATAGCCCATCAGCACTGCAATCTCCTCGATAAGCTTTCGAAATTCATTGGTACCGGTATCTTTATTCCGGATCATTGAAATCTTATGCTGGATCAGAGGATGATCCATAATATAGACGTTCTCCATTTTTTCCATGGTTTGTTTTACCTCCAGATTTTGAGATTTTCTTTTGTTCTGGAATGAGTGTACCGTAATCCTGTTAAAAAGTCAATGAACTCTACAGGTTAAAATCAAAATATCTTACGGCGTTGTTGTAAGAAATTCCCTTTACAATCTTCTCCAGGGTCTTGTAGTCTGCCGGATACTCTCCGTTTTCTACCCAGCCACCGATAAGATTACACATAATCCGGCGGAAATACTCATGTCTGGTGTAGGACAAAAAGCTTCTGGAGTCGGTAAGCATTCCGATAAAATTGCCAAGAAGTCCTAAGTTTGCCAGAGAAGTCATCTGCTCAATCATGCCGGTCTTGTTGTCATTGAACCACCAGCCGCTTCCCTGCTGAATCTTTCCGATGCAGCTGCTGTCCTGGAAACATCCGATAATGGTGCCAATAGCTGCATTGTCAATGGGGTTTAAGGAGTACAGGATGGTTTTGGGCAGTTCATCGGTGTCAGCCAGAGCGTTCAGATAATCTGCCATCTGGTCTGCCGGGTTGTAATTGCTGATACAGTCGATACCGGCATCTGCTCCCAGTTCCCGGAAAATCTTCTGGTTGTTGTCCCGTTTTACACCGAAATGCAGCTGCATTACCCAGTTTTTCTTGTGGTATTCTTTTCCCATTGCCACCATAAATGCGGTCTTAAACTGATGCTCTTCATCTTTGGTGATCTTCTCTCCTGTCAGACGTTTTGCAAAGATCTGCTCTACGGTCTCTTCAGAAACCGGAGCATACATCACATATTCCAGTCCATGGTCGGATACGGTGCAGCCAACGGAAGCAAAATAGTCCATTCTCTTTTTCAGGGCTTCCACCAGATCTGCAAAAGTCTTGATTTCCATGCTGGCTGCTTCCCCTAATTTTTCCAGATAAGCAGTGTAATCCGGTTTTTCCAGGTTCATTGCCTTGTCCGGTCTCCATGCCGGCAGTACCTGTACGGTAAAGGTGGGATCTGCCGCAATCTTTTTGTGCCACTCCAAAGTGTCTGCCGGATCATCTGTGGTGCATACCAGGGTGACATTGGACATTTCGATCAGCTTTCTGGCACTCATGCCTGCCTGCAGTTTTTCATTGCACAGGTTCCATACTTCTTCTGCGGTATCGCCGCTTAAAAATCCATCATAGCCGAAATACCGTTTCAGTTCCAGATGGCTCCAGTGGTACAGGGGATTTCCAATGGCCATTTCCAAGGTTTCTGCCCATTTCTGGAATTTTTCCCGGTCGCTGGCATCTCCGGTGATATATTTTTCCTCTACACCGTTGGAACGCATCTGGCGCCATTTGTAATGGTCACCGCCCAGCCATACCTGGGTAATGTTGTCAAATTTCCGGTCCTCATAGATCTCTTTGGGATCAATGTGGCAGTGGTAGTCCAGAATTGGCATTTTCTCCGCATACTCATGATACAGTTTTTTTGCAGTTTCTGTAGAAAGTAAAAACTCTTCGTCCATAAATAATTTCATTTTTCCATTCCTCCATGTAGACAAATTTAGACAAATAGAATCTTGCAAGCAAGATTCTACGCCTGCGGCTGGCCGCTTTAGCGGCGTACTTCTCTGCTGCCGCAGTGCGATCCCCGCGGAGCGCCTTTTTGTTTCATAGGACGCATTTTCCTATGAAACAAAGAGGGACAGCAAAAAAATGCTATCCCCCTCGTACATACAAATTTCAGCAGGTCTTTTTAACCCACATACTTTTTCAGTGTTGCACGTACAGCACCTTTGCCTGCCAGCATCTCTTTGAGATAGCCGCATACAGTTTCTGCCATGCCCACTTCGTACAGATTTACCCCAAAAATCTTTGCATTTTCCAGGATCGGTTTTACAGCTGCTTCCACATCTGCATCCTCACCCAGTTTGAATCCTGCAACAACCGGGCACACGGTATCCAGCAGCGGATCCGGGCTCAGTTCGAATTTCTCACCCTGATCGTCTACGCCCATCAGGTAACGCAGCCATCCGGCAAATACCAGCGGGATCAGCTTCAGGCTCTTCACATCCAGAGTTTCAGATGCCTGATAAGCTTTGATGGTCTCGCCGAAACGGATTGCCAGCTTCTGTGAAGTATCGGTAGCAATACGCTGCGGGGTATCCGGCATGAACGGATTCGGTACACGTACATTTAAAACGGTATCGATAAACTCTTTCGGGTCCAGGATACCCGGATTAATAACTACCGGAAGTCCCTCTTTGTAGCCGATGACTTCTACCAGCTTCTTCAGCTCCGGATCTTTCATCTCTTCAGAAATCTTTACATAATCCAGCAGGCAGCCAAATACAGCCAGTGCAGTGTGCAGCGGATTTAAGCAGGTGCAGACTTTCATCTTCTCTACTTTGTCTACAGTCTCACGGGTGGTAAACATCAGTCCGCCTTTTTCCAGCTCCGGACGTCCGTTGGGGAATGCATCCTCGATTACCAGGTACTCGCACTCTTCTGCGTTTACAAACGGAGCAACATAAGTATGTTTGGAAGTAATTACCGGATCCAGCTCTTCCACACCGTCTTTTTTCAGGATCTCTTCTACAGAAGCATCCGGACGCGGTGTGATCTTGTCGATCATGCTCCACGGGAAGGAAACTTTGGTTTTGTCGTTTACGTATGCTTTGAAGCCTGCGTCTGCAACGCCATTTTCTACCCACTTCTCAGCGAAGGTGTTGATTGCATTATACAGCTTGTCACCATTGTGGGAGCAGTTGTCCATACTTACCATAGCGATGGGCTTCTGTCCGTTCTGGAAACGGGTGTACAGAAGAGAAGCCACTTTTCCGATGTAGCTCTTGGGTTTTTCCGGGCCAGCCACGAAGTCTGCTGCTACATCCGGGATCAGCTCACCTTTTCCGTTTACCAGGCTGTAGCCTTTTTCGGTAATGGTAAAGCTGGTCATCTGCAGAGAATCTTTGGTGAAGATCTCTTTCAGTCTGCTGTACTCTGCATCGTTTTCAGAATCCAGGGTATGGGACTCTACCACGCTGCCAACAACCGTCTTTTCTACGGTTCCGTTTGCCTTTAAGGTAACAAGAATGCTGTAATCGTCGTGAGGACGGTTCATCTTCTCTACGATTTCATAGTCAAATCCTTCTGCAACAACCAGACCTCTGTCCAGTACGCCTGCGTTTAACAGGTTCTGTACTACATTTGCCTGGAATGCACGGAAAATGTTTCCTGCTCCAAAGTGAATCCAGAACGGATTTTCTTTGGTTGCTTCAGTTACTTTTTCACGGTCGAATTTCGGAAGGTCATATCCGGCTGCTTCCCAGGCAGCGCGGTCTTCCAGTCCTTTTTTATTTAACTGCATGTCTTGTTTCTCCTTTCTCGATTGCTTCCCAGAGTCCATTGATGTAAGCGGCTCCCAGTGCGCGGTCATACAGACCATACCCCGGCATAGCAACTTCATCCCAGATCATACGTCCATGGTCCGGACGGATCGGACCGTCAAATCCGATGTCATACAGTGCTTTTACGATTTCATACATATCAAAGCTTCCGTCAGAAGACAGGTGAGCTGCCTCTTCGAAGTTGCCCTGATCGATGAATTTCAGGTTGCGGACATGTGCGAAATGTATTCTTCCCTTTAAGGAACGGATCATATCCGGCAGGTCGTTTTCCAGGTTGGTTCCGTAAGAACCAGAGCAGAAGGTAACGCCGTTATGGGGATCATCCACCATCTTCATCATACGGAGAATGTTTTTCTTGTTGATGATGATACGGGGCAGGCCAAATACGCTCCAAGCCGGATCATCCGGATGGATTGCCATCTTGATGTCGTATTTGTTGCAGACCGGCATAATCTTCTCCAGGAAGTATTTCAGGTTTTCAAACAGCTTCTCATCATCGATGTCTTTGTACATCTCGAACAGCTCTTTTACTTTTGCCATACGCTCCGGCTCCCAGCCCGGCATAATGCTTCCGTTGGAATCTCCGGAAATGGACTCAAACATCTTCTCCGGATCCAGTGCGTCGATGGCTGCCTGTGTGTAAGCCAGTACGGTAGATCCATCCGGACGTTTTCTTGCCAGCTCGGTTCTGGTCCAGTCAAATACCGGCATGAAGTTGTAACATACCAGATGAATGTCCTCTTTGCCCAGATTCTCCAGAGTCTCGATATAGTTTGCAATGTACAGGTCGCGGTTTCCGCGTCCGGTCTTGATATCATCATGAATATTAACACTTTCAATGCCGGAAATGTGAAGTCCGGAAGCTTCTACTTCGTCCTTCAGGGCGCGGATACGTTCACGGCTCCAAACCTCTCCGGGAGCTGTATCATACAGCGTAGTGATGACACCGGTTACACCAGGAACCTGGCGGATCTGCCACAGTTTTACCGTGTCAAACTTTGAACCATACCATCTCATTGTCATTTCCATGTTTCGTTTCCTCACTTTCTTTTCCTTGATGGTGAATATAATAAAATAAATAGATACCTAAACTGACATGCCGCCTGACAGCGGCACCACCTTATATGAAAGTCAGCTGCTGCGCGCCTTTGGCGCTCTCACAGCCTGTCCGATATCCATGAATTCGCTCATGCAGGCATGGCTCTTTCATGGCAGCCGTCCAGGACTTTCATAGTAATTTAATCAGCCCATGCCTGCAAGCATCGGCAGTCCCATGGTAACAATGGGCACGTAGGTGACTAACAGAAGTCCGATTAAAATTGCCACATAGTACAGCAGCATATAGGGCATCACCTTGGAAAGAGTCGTTCTGCCCACCTTAATCGCAACAAACAATGTATTTCCAACCGGAGGAGTAATGTTTCCGATACACAGGTTGTATACCAGAATCAGTCCGAACTGAATCGGGCTCATGCCAAAGGTTTTTACCACCGGCAGAAACAGCGGGGTAAAGATCAGGATGGCCGGTGTAACGTCCATAAAGGTACCGGCTACCAGAAGGATCACATTCATGATCAGAAGAATGATCACCGGGCTGCTGGTCACGCTTAAAAGGGCATCGGAGATGGCCTGGGGGATCTGGGTAAATGCCATCACCCATCCAAGAATGTTGGATACTCCGATCAGGAATACTATCATACCACTCATTTTTGCGCTGTCAACTACAATTCTCCAGAAAGATTTCCAGGTAATGTTCTTGTAGCAGATACCTAAAATCAGCGCATAGACCACTGCAATGGCAGAGCCTTCTGTAGCGGTAAACACACCGGCAATGATGCCGCCGATCACGACTACAATCAGAGACAGGGACGGGATTGCACGTAAAGTGGCCGTTCCCAGATTTTTCCAGTCATATTTTCCAGGGGTTCCCCGGTATCCTTTTTTCTTTGCAATGATGACACCGGCAATGATACAGCACACAGCCCAGATGATTCCCGGAATGTAGCCTGCCAGGAATAAGGCTGCCACGGAAGTACCGCCGGATGCCAGAGAATAGGTAATCAATGCATTAGAGGGCGGAATCAGAAGTCCTGCCGGTGCGGAAGCCCCGTTGGTGGCTGCACAGACTGCCGGGTCATAACCCTGTTTTTCTTCTCCGTCACGCACCATGCTTCCAACAGCTGCCGCTGCTGCAGATGCAGAACCGGAGATGGCTCCAAACAGCGCATTAGCACCGACATTGGTCACCAGAAGCGCACCTGGAAGCTTTCCTAAAATTGCCAGCACAAAATCTACCAGCCGTTTTGCAATGCCGCCCTGGTTCATCAGGTTTCCTGCCAGAATGAAAAACGGGATTGCCGTCAGGCTGAACTTACTCATACCCACAAAGGTTCTCTGTGCTGCGGTCAGCACAGACACATCCAGAGGAACTACCCGCAGGATGGCTGCCAGGGCAGAAATTCCAATGGCATAAGAAATGGGTACTCCGATAATCAGAAGAACGGCCAGTACCATTAAAATGATCACTAACGCCTGTATTGCCATACCTTATGCCTCCTCTCCCTTTTCATCCAGACGGATGGTGCCGTTTGCAATTTCCACCATATTTAAGATGGTATACACAATGTTCAGAACGCCGCTTACCGGCAGAACTACATAAAAGACGCCAACTGCCACCCCCAGTGAAGAAGTCATCTGCCCCATGGCAAGACTGGTGATCTGCATACCGCCGTATACCAGAATGATTAAGGAAAACAGGCAGGCAACGACTTCTGCCAGAATGGCAAAAAACTTTCTCGCGCCCATTCCCATTTTTTCTACTAAAATCGGAATATTCATATGGCCTCTTTCTCCCACAACGATGGAAGAACCAAACAGAGACATCCACGCAAACAGATAGGATACCAGCTCCTCAGACCAGGAAGATGGATTTTTCAGAATGTATCTGGTGAAGACCTGCCAGCAGGTCAGTGCCACCATTGCCAGAAAGCTGACGCCAGCCAGTACATCCAGCACATGGTTCAGAATGTTTCTCAGCTTTCTCATGTATCTTCCTCCGTTTCTGTCTCTGTTTCCTGTGCAGATTCTGTTTCCGTCTGCGCTTCTGCGGCAGACTCTGTATCGGAACTGCCCTTTTCTGTGGCAGCTTCTGTTTCCTCTGCATCTTCTGCAGTTCCGGGATACTGTTTGTTGTACTCCTGGATCTGGTCATAGATGGGCTGAATTTCAGGATTTCCTGCCAGCACGGTTTCATGCAGCGGCAGGCAGGCCTCTTTAAACGGAGTCTGATCCGGGTAAAGGAACTGGACATGCTGTTCATTTTCTGCTTTGTCCTTGGCAGCTTTCACCGCTTTTACCCACTCTTCTCTCTGAACCTTGTTTACCAGCTGATAGCCTTCTTCAAAAATTTCTCTTTCTTCATCGTTCAGCCCTTCAATAAAGGCTTCGTTTCCAATCAGAATATCCGGCACCATTTGATGCATGTCATAAGAATAGTATTTACACACATCTCCATGGCCGTTGTCTGTCAATGCCATCTCATTGTTCTCTGCACCGTCAATGATGTTGGACTGCAGCGCGGTATACACGTCACCAAATCCCATGGGGGTTGCAGAACCGCCCAGAAGACGCATCATTTCAATGTTGGTAGGTGACTGCTGTACACGGATTTTTAAGCCCTTTAAGTCTGCCGGAGTGTTGATCGGTGCCTTTACGGTATAGAAGTTTCTGGTACCGGCATCCAGCCAGGTCACTGCCCGGAATCCTGCTTTCTCCGTAGCGGTAAAGATCTGGTCGGTAATTTCCGGATCATCCATGACATGATGATAAGCTTCTGTACTTGCAAACAAGTACGGAAGATTGAAAATTTCGTAGTTTTTGCTGAATGTTTCCAAAATAGCATTGCTGGCTACACAGTAGTCAATGGCACCTGTCTGAGTCAGCTGCACCATATCTGTCTGAGAACCCAAAAGCTCGCTGGGATAAACTTCTACCACGTACTTGTCTCCCAGTTTTTCATTGATAAAATTCTGAAAAGCCACCAGCGCGATGTGCGTAGGGTGATTGGTGGACTGATTGTGTCCGATCCGTATAATCCGCTTGGACTCTGTGCTTCCGCATCCGGTCAGCATCATCACAGCCAGAATCATACATCCCAGGAGCAGTCCCCATTTTTTTATTCCTTTCATGGATTTTTCTCTCTTTCTTTCAGATTTTTGTTTCCGTATCTCTTCTTATTTTTTACGATAATTTTTTCAATATTCGTTTTTTTACGTATTTTTCGAAATACGACCGTTCTCTCCGGAATTATACCGTTTCAGGCCTAAAATTCCTATTGGTGAGATTGTTGTGTACATTGCATTTTTTGCGGTCTTTTGATACAATAGTGTGCGAATGACTGGCAGAATTGTGAAATGCTGTGTGCCAGTGGCACACGTTTAGCACCGAACAGAGTGGATACGGAGATACGCAGCACGGAACAATTTGTATGGCGTCTTTTAACAGTTGACGGAGGTGCTTATGAAAAAAGATCTTCAAACTGCCTTCAGTTCCAGGCAGTACATGGTATCCAAAGATTTCGAAATCTATTATTATAACGACGCCCACTTTTCCGGTGTCAAAAGCCACACCCACACTTACTATGAATTCTATCTCTTTCTGGAAGGGGATGTGACTATGCTCATTGACGGTACGTCCGTCTCTCTTCGCTCCGGAGATGTGCTTCTCATTCCTCCTGGCGTTCCCCACCATGCCGTAAGCCCCAGGCCGGACATGCCCTACCGACGATTCGTCTTCTGGGTCAGCGCCCAGTATTTTGAACACCTAGTGTCTCTTTCTGACAGCTACCGCTATGTTCTTAGAAAAGCTGCCCGTGGAAAACACTGCCTGTTCCGTTGTGACCGGATGGGGCTCCATGCCCTCCAGGGAAAAGTCTTTCAGCTCATTGAAGAGCAGCACTCCGACCGCTTCGGTAAGGATATCAAGCTTCGTCTGTGCGCCAACGACCTGATCCTTCAGATCAACCGCATGGCATACGAGCAGGACCACCCGGATACTCCCTCTGCTTCCATGGATCTTTATGAAAACATTCTCCAGTACATCGAAGACCATCTGGAAGAAGAGCTGACACTGGATTACTTAGCAGGTGCCTTCTATGTCAGCAAGTTTCACATTGCTCATATTTTCAAGGAAAACCTGGGAATTTCCGTTCATCAGTACATTCTGAAAAAGCGTCTGGCCATGTGCCGGGATGCCATCCTTGGCAGCACCAGCATCACCGAGGCCTATCTTTTATATGGGTTTAAAGACTACTCTGCCTTTTTCCGTGCTTTCCGCAAGGAGTACGGCTTATCTCCCAAAGAATACCGGGAACTCTATGCTCCTTCCGCTCCCAAACGGTGATTCTTTGTTCTACCAGCTGCACGCCCCGCAGTTTCTGCATGGAATGCAGCTTTTCTTTTTCCGCTCAGGTTTCCAGGGGCTGCACATCAGTCCTTTGGCTTCTTCTTTGGACAGGCGTACCTGCTCCCATTTCCGCTCCAGCACCAGTATATCCTCATCCAAAAACACATGAAGTGGGGAAATGTAACACTTTCCAGGCATCATGCAGCTTTCCACCAGCCTTGGTGCCGCTTCTTTCTGTCCATGTTCCCATCGAAAAAGGCTGCCTCCCGTCCAGACTTCTTTGATGCTTCCATCTTCCCGGATCATCCGTGGCTCCTGTTCGTATTCCCAGTTTCCCTCTGCAAAAAGGCGCATCTGACTGATATCCAGATAACTTTCTACCCCCTTTTCCATATTCCACCCTTTCTCCTGCTCCATGTTCTGTCCAATCTTTGCTTTCTTTACTTTCTGGAAGCTTTTACTGCCGGTGCAATGGAAACAGCCGGATCACTGTAGGGAATCAGCATAGCCTGGAGGGCATGGTAAATGTCTGATTTCCCCGGCCATACCGTGCCCATCACCTGGTTGTTCTGATCCAGCTGATGGAACCAGGAACCCTGTTTGTGGTCCAGCACCACCTCATCCAGATACTTTAAAAACGCTGCATAGTCGTCTGCATAAGCGGCATCTTTCGTCACCCGGTACAGCACTGCCGAAGTATTGATGGCTTCTGCCAGCGTCCAGTGCATCCGGTCGTGAACCACCGGATGGCCTTTCCAGTCGGTAGTATAAACAATGCCAGGAGCTCCGTCCACGTTCCATCCGTCGGCAACAGCTCTCCGGTACAGTTTCTGTGCAGCTTCCAGATACGGCTGTCCTTCGGGATCTTCTGTTCCATAGATGGAAAGCGCCCACTGGGTAATCAGTCTTGCCCACTCAATGCCATGCCCCGGTGTGGCTCCGTAGGGTTTAAAGGGATCTGCCGGATGATCCTTATTACACTCCAGATCCGGTACCCAGTCCTTTGTAAAATGCTCAGGAATTCTCCAGTCATTGTTTTTCGCCCAGTCCACCACATGACCGATAATTCTGCCTGCCCGCTCCCGGTATTTTTCATTTCCAGTCACATCCGCCGCTGCCAGAAAGGCTTCCACGGTATGCATGTTGGCATTCACACCCCGATAATTATCCAACACTGTAAAATCCGTATCCCAGGTGTCACAGGAAAGCCCTTCTTCCTCATTCCAGAACCGCTCATCATACAGCGCCAGGGCTTCTTTCAAAAGGTCTTCGGCCCCCGGACGTCCTGCCAGCAGTGCAGAGGAAGCCGCCAGAATCACAAAAGCATGGGCATAGCACTGCTTGTCCGGAAGCACGCTTCCATCTGCCCTTCTGCCTGCATACCAGCCTCCGTGAACCGTATCTTTCAATTCTCCATGAATCCCCTTTAATGCCGCATCCACCAGCGCCTCACTTCCCGGATATCCCAGCAGGGTGCCAATGCTGTACACATGGGCCATCCGGCAGGTAATCCAGGTTTCCCTTGGACGGTCCTTCCAGGGCGTTCCGTCATCTCCTAAGTACCAGGAGCTGCCCGCCGGTGATGGAAACTGTTTTCCAAATTCCAGAAGGTTTTCCCGAATCTCCTTTAAAAACCTGCGGTTTTCTTCTGTGTCAATCTGATATTTTTTTCCTTCTCCGTTCATGTTCGTATCCCCCAGTTTTTCGCAGAAATCTGCTTCTTTTTCCGTCGTTTTACTGCCTTTATTGTACCATAGGCACATCCTTTTGAGCAACCAAATTCTAGAGCATATCTTAAAAATGCTCTAAGCCAGCTGGGCCATGTACAGATCGTAGTAAGCTCCCTTTTTCTGCATCAATTCGTCGTGATTTCCCATCTCCTGAATCCCCCCTTTGTCAATGACAAAGATCCGGTCTGCCCGGCGGATGGTAGAAAGACGGTGAGCCACAATAAAGGACGTTCTTCCGGTAAGCAGAGTCTGAATTCCCTCCTGCACCAGAAGCTCTGTCCGGGTATCAATGCTGGAGGTGGCCTCATCCAAAATCAGAATGCCAGGCTTGGAAACCAGGGTCCTGGCAAATGCCAAAAGCTGCTTCTGCCCTGCGGAAAGTCCTGCTCCACGCTCTTTTAACACGGTGTCATATCCGTTTTCCATGGACTGGATAAATTCGTGGGCATGAACGGCCTTTGCTGCTGCTTCAATCTCTTCATCCGTGGCGTCCAGTTTTCCATACCGGATATTGTCCCGGATGGTGCCGGAAAACAGGAAATTTTCCTGGGTCATAATGCCAAGCTGTCCCCGCAGGCTTTCCAGGGTCACTTCCTGGACATTCTTTCCATCAATGTACACGGCTCCGCCGTTCACATCAAAGAACCGGGCAATGAGATTGACAATGGTGGTCTTTCCGGCTCCCGTTGGGCCTACCAAAGCAATGCTCTCCCCAGGCTTTACCTGAAAGCTTACATCTTTTAAGACCGGTACTTCCTCTTCATAAGAGAAATCCACGTGTGAAAATTCCACGGCTCCCGATATTTTAGGAAGTTCTTCTGCATGAATGCCATTTGTGATGTCCGCTTCTGTATCAATGATCTCAAAAACCCGCTCTGCCCCGGCCAGGTTTGTCACCAGCTGATTGTAAAAGTTGCTGAGATTTAATACCGGATGCCAGAACATGGAAATGTAGGATCCAAAGGCGATAAGAATTCCAATACTGGACTTTCCATCCAGAATCTGGCCTACTCCCACATAATACAAAAGCAGCGTACTAAGTCCCCAGCAGAAATCTACAATAGGGCCAAATCCATCTGCAAACCGGCATGCATTTACAAAAGCATCCCTGTGTTCTTTCAGCATTTTATCGAAAGTTTTCTGAGTCTCTTTTTCTGCGCAGAAGCTCTGCACCACCCGCATTCCGGAAAGGTCTTCATGAATAAAAGCATTTAAGTTGGAACCTTTTTTCCGAAAAATCTGCCATCTGGTGTGGGCCTTTGTCTGAACAATCCAGACTCCCGCAATCATCAGGGGAATGCTGGAAAGAGCTGCCAGTGCCAATTTCCAGTCTTTTGCCACCATAATCCCCACCACCGCACAGATGGTGACAAATTCCGGAATCAGGGTGGTCACACAGTTGGTCAGCACATCTTTTAAGGAGTTCACATCTCCGATCACCCTTGCCAGGATTTTTCCTGTGGGACGGCTGTTGAAAAAGGAAAATCCCAGTGTTTGAATGTGGACATACAGCTCCTGGCGGATGGTCAGAAGGATTTCATTGGAAATCTTTGCCATCAAGTACATCCGGGTTTTAATCAGAATCACCAGAAAAACATTCAGCCCTGCTGCCACAGCTCCAAGCCTTAACAGCGCCCTGGTATCTCCGTTTGCAATGTGCACGTCAATGGCCCGCTGGATGAGAAGCGGATTGATCAGAATAATGGCTGTACTGATCCCCATCATCAAAAGAACAGCTGCCACCTGAAAGCGGTATTTCAAAAGGTATCTTAAAAGACGCATCAGGGTCACGCCCTGGCTTACCTGCCGCAGCTGCTCATCTTCTTTTACTGCATTGACTGACATGCCTTTCGCCCCCTTTCTTCTGTGCCGTACTGGCACTGATAGGTTTCGTAGTAATAGCCTCGTTTTTTCATCAGTTCTTCATGGGTTCCCCTCTCCAAAACCCGCCCGTTTTCCAGAATCAGAATTTCATCTGCATGGCGCACAGAGGAAATCCGGTGGGCAATGATGAGACGGGTGCGGCCTTTTTCTTCTTCCAGCCGTTTCTGAATCTGGCGCTCGGTTTCCATATCCAGGGCAGAAGTGGCATCATCCAAAATACACAGCTGGCTTCCTCTTAAAAAGGCTCTCGCCATGCTGATGCGCTGCTTCTGTCCTCCGGACAGTCCGATTCCCCGCTCTCCGATGAGGGTGTCCAGCCCGTCTTTTAAGTTCTGCACAAATTCCAACGCTCCCGCTTCCTCCAAAGCCTTCCATATTTCTTCCTCCGAAGGCTCTCTCTCACATCCTAAGCAGACATTGGCTCTTACCGTGTCGGAAAACAGGAACACATCCTGCCATACCGGTGCTGAAAATCTTCGCAGTTCTTCCAGGGAAAGCTTTCGGATATCGGTTCTCCCAATGCGGATACTTCCCTTTGTCACGTCAAACATGCGCATCAGAAGCTGTACCATGCTTGTTTTTCCAGAACCGGTCGCTCCCATGATTCCCAAAGTCTTTCCAGGCTCCAGACAGAAGCTGACATTTTCCAGAATGGATTTTCCCTCCACTTTCCAGGTCACCTGATCAAATTCTACCGATGCATGTCGGGCATCCTGGATGTGCTCCGGGTTTTCCGGTTCTTTTATTGACGGAACCTGGTCATAAATCCGCCGGATCTTTTTGTTGGAAGCCACACCGGATGCCAGGTCATTTAACAGCCAGCCAAGCATCTCCATAGGCCACACAATGTTGGTGCAGTATTCGGAAAAAGCGCCTAAGGTACCCAGGGTGATTTCTCCGTGAATCACCAGAAACCCTCCATACACCACAGCCAGCACCGGCAGAAGCCGGCTTACCAGCTGAAACAGCGGCTGATACCGGATCAGCACTTTGGACTGCTTCATGTTCAGCTCATAATATCGCTTGTTGTGGGAAAGAAATTTTTTGATCTCAAAGGGTTCTCTTGCAAAAGCTTTTACCGTATGAATACCTGCCAGATTTTCCTGAGCTACTGTATTTAATGCCGCATTCTCCTCGCTGATCTCTTCGTAAACCTTTCCCAGCCGGTTTTCCAGGATAATCGCTGCCACTGCCACCAGAGGCATGGCAATCACCGGAATGATAAACAGCTTCCGGTTCAGCCGGTACATAAAAAACAGGATCATGCTGGTGTGAATCATAACTTCCATCACCAGCATTCCCACGTAGCCGGTGGCATTCCAGATCTTGTCCACGTCATCTTTCAGTCTGGACATCAGCTCACCGGTATTGGTCCGGTCAAAATATTCTGCGGAAAGCCCCTGCACATGCACAAACAGGGTTTTCCGGATGGCATTTCCAATTTTGGACGATGTTGCATCAAAAATAAATTCTTTCAGGTAGCCAAACACGGCCCGTCCGGCTCCAATGGTAAAAATCATCAGCAGCAATTTTGGCAGAAGCTCTGCCTGCCGTTTTCCCAGTACATCATCAATCAGTCTGGCTGTCACCTGAGGCGACAGCATGTCCAGTCCCACCTGGAGAATCATACAGACCAATGCTGCTGCATACATGTACCAGTATTTCCGTATGTATGCGGATACTTTTATCATCTTCTCTCTCCTTCCCCTTGCCTGGTGTCATAATTTATTTCATAGGGCACAATTTTCTTTGAAACGAACATGCCGCCTGATGGCGGCACAGCCATACATGAAAGTCAGCTGCTGCGCACCTTTGACGCTCCCGCAGCTGCCGCCGCAGTCGTAATTCGGGCTGCCGCCCTGCTTACTCATACGGTCTAGCCTGTCCGATATCCATGAATTTGCCCATGCAGGCATGACTCTTTCATGGCTGCCGTCCAGGACTTTTCATAGTAAATAAAAGAGCCCCGCCGCAGTCGGCAGAGCATTCATCCGGGATTCACAGGCATCCCCTTTATGCACATTTCCATAAAAAAGCCGCGGCAGGCTGCACAGACTACCACGGCATACACTTTTCTATCTACATGTTAAAAACCGGCACTCGCTAACAGTGCACAGACAAAGCCAAGGTAACCACATGCTGTATTCTGTTTTTCTTTTCTAAGGAATTTCTATTTTTAAACAGATTCATCAATTTTACCTCGCTTTCTCGTTTCTCTGGCTGCTGATCTTGGGCATTCTGCCACAGCCATGCGTCCAGTATAACATACATTTATGAAAATGCAAGTATCTTTTTTAAGATTCTACACCATTTTTCGGGCAGATATCTTCCAAGCAGCACCGGCTGCAATAAGGCTTGGTTCTGGCAGTGCAGATTTCTCTTCCATGCATCACCAGGCGGTGGCAGAAATCACTGCCTTCCTCCGGGGGAATCAGCTTCCACAGTGCCATTTCCACTTTCTTGGGATCTTTGATCTGATCCACCAGCCCCATTCGGTTGGATAGGCGAATACAGTGGGTATCCGTCACAATGGCCGGTTTTCCAAACACATCTCCCATAATCAGGTTGGCGCTCTTTCTTCCCACACCTGGCAGCTTTAACAAAGCATTAAAATCATCCGGCACTTTTCCATCGTATTCATCCCGGAGCATTTTCATACAGGCACTGATATCCCTGGCCTTGCTGGCTCCCAGTCCGCAGGGGCGAACAAGATCTTCGATATCCTTCACATCCGCGTCTGCCAGTGCATTCACATCTGGAAATTTTTCATAAAGCTTTTCCACTACCACGTTCACCCTGGCGTCAGTACACTGCGCGGCAAGACGCACACTCACCAGAAGTTTCCATGCCTGGTCATAATCCAGAGTGCACCCTGCATCCGGATATTCCTTTTTCAGCCTTTCAATGATTTCCAGTGCCCGTTCTTCTTTTGTCATCATGCTGTCTGTCCCTTTCTTTTTTCACTTCTTCCATAGAGAACAAAGCATATCATAAAAAATACAATTCCGTAAACCGTTGTGATCGGCGTTGCCATGCCCACCAGCACCAGAGATGCATTCGGCAGCTTTGACATAAAAATGGATACCGGAATACGGATGCAGAACGCAGAGGTAATTCCCTGAAGCATCACCGGAATGCTTTTTCCGCATCCATTGAAATATCCGATGCTTGAAAACAGGATACAGGTCAGAATACAATCTGCAGAAAATCCTCTTAAATAATCCGCACTCTGGGCAATGACTTCCGGATTTTCAGAAAACAGGGAAGACAGCTGGCTGCCCCCGAAAAATCCTGCACAGAAAATACCTACTCCCAGAATACATCCTGAGATCATGGCTGTCCGACAGCCCTTCCATGCACGCTTTGGCTGGCCTGCTCCAATATTCTGGGCTACAAATGCAGAAACCGTCTGCATCAGAGAAGACGGCACCAGCATAATAAAGGATGTAATCTTCTGTGCCACACCATATCCTGCGGAAGGCATCAGGCCCATCTGGTTGATAATGGTATTTACCACCAGGAAAGATACCTGCACCATGGCCTCCTGGAGGGCAATGGGAATTCCGATCTGCAGAATCTTTTTCAATTCTCTTTTACATAAACGAATCTGTTTTTTTCCAAAAGAAATGGGCAGGTGCTGTTTTCGGACCACCACAGAAGAAACCACTACGGAAACCAGCTGTGCCAGAACTGTAGCAATGGCCGCACCTGCTGCATCCATCTGAAGCACTGCTACAAAAAACAGGTCTCCGATGATATTTACCACACAGGCAATTCCTACAAATAAAAATGGAAGATTGGCATTTCCCACGCCTCGAAGCACACCGCTGATCACGTTATAGGCAATGATGACGACAATTCCTCCGGAACAGATCCGGACATACTGAACTGCTTTTGGAAAAGATGCCTCCGGCACCTGCATCAGCTTCATCAGTCCAGGTGCAAAGAGTTCCAAAAGCACCGTTGCTGCAATGCCTATCACTGCAAACAGCACAATCGTTGTGCCCACGGTATCTCCAGCTTCTTCCGGATTTTTCTCACCGATATGCTGACCAATGACCACTGTGGAACCCATGGCAATGCTTGTGATGACAAAAGTAATCATCTGCATAAACGAACTTCCGCTGCCTACAGCTGAAATTCCGGTAGCATCCCCAAACCGTCCTACTACCAGAAGGTCCACGGCTCCATAGGCTGCCTGCAGAATCAATGCTCCTAACACCGGCAGCGCAAACCGGATGAGACCACCGAAGATCGAACCTTCTGTGAAGGAATTTTTCTTTTCACTTTCCATCTTGTTTCCCTTTCTATATTTCTTATCATCTCACCGTCCGCATAAATCAAGATCAGTCTGCTGAACCAATTCTTGATATGCTTGGCAAAAAAAGAGAGACGTGCAATGCACGCCTCTCCAATATTGTTCAATTAGTCTTCTTTGCTGTACAGACCAGTCAGCTTGTTCAGATACTCGTATCTTGCCATAGCTTCTGCATGGTTCTTAGCAAACAGTCTCTCTGCCTTCTCCGGGTTGGATCTCATCAGAGAATTGTAACGAACTTCACCGTTCAGGAATTCCATGTAGTCTCCAGCCGGAGCTTTGGAATCCAGAGTGAACTTGTTGTCTGCTGCCGGATTGAACCGGAAGTTATGCCAGTAACCGCACTTCACAGCCAGCTCTTCCTCGGTCTGAGCCTTTGCCATACCCTTCTTGATACCATGGTTGATACACGGAGCGTAAGCAATGATCAGAGACGGTCCCGGATAAGCTTCTGCTTCAGAAATAGCCTTGATAGCCTGGTTGAAGTCAGCACCCATGGAGATCTGTGCTACATATACATAACCATAGCTCATAGCGATAGAAGCCATATCTTTCTTCTTCACTTCTTTACCGCCTGCAGCGAACTGTGCGATTGCACCAGTCGGAGTAGACTTGGAAGCCTGTCCACCGGTATTGGAGTAAACTTCGGTATCGAATACCATTACGTTGATATCCTGACCGCTTGCCAGAACATGGTCAACGCCGCCGAATCCGATATCGTAAGC
The DNA here is from genome assembly GCA_905214955.1 of uncultured bacterium. GTDB lineage: Bacteria > Bacillota > Clostridia > Lachnospirales > Lachnospiraceae > Limivivens. Next base: position 2,375 of record CAJMON010000057.1, on the reverse strand, counting down.
CCATCCGTCACCACCGAAGATCCACTGAGATTTCTTAGCCAGGAAGTCTTTATCTTTCAGAACTGCCTTGCAATCATCGCATCCACATGCTTCACATGCAGCTACCAGTTTCTCTGTAGCGGTTCCGTTGGTTGCTCCGCAGCTGAAGGTATCCAGCCACTCTTTTGCAGCTGCTTTTACATCTTCTGTGCAGCAGTCACAGTCTAACAGAGCTTCTACTTTGCCCTTCAGGCCGTTTCTTAAAGCCTTCTGAGCCAGCAGCATACCATAACCGAACTCTGCGTTATCCTCGAACAGAGAGTTTGCCCATGCAGGACCCTGTCCCTTAGCATTTACAGTGTACGGTGTAGACGGTGAAGAGTTACCCCAGATAGAAGAGCATCCGGTTGCATTGGCAATGTACATACGATCACCGAACAGCTGAGTAACCAGTTTTGCATACGGAGTCTCACCACATCCAGCACATGCACCTGAGAACTCAAGCAGCGGCTGTTTGAACTGAGAACCTTTTACGGTATTCTCTTTGAATTTTTCTACAACATCAGCCTTGGCCGGCAGTTCAACTGCATAATCGAAATACTTCTGCTCGCCTTCGCTTGCTTCCATATTTTCCATAGCCAGAGCCTTTGCACCCTTCTTGCCCGGGCAGACATTTGCACAGGAACCGCATCCGGTACAGTCGTATGCGGAAACTACCATAGCAAACTTGTACTGCGGCATACCAGTCATCGGCAGAGTCTTGATGCCTTCCGGAGCTGCAGCTGCTTCTTCCTCAGTCAGAGCAACCGGACGGATAACAGCGTGCGGGCACACATATGCACAGCGGTTACACTGGATACAGTTCTCAGAATTCCATACCGGAACGTTTACAGCGATACCACGTTTTTCATGTGCAGCAGTACCAGACGGAGTAGTACCATCTACATACTCGGTGAATGCAGATACCGGAAGAGTATTTCCTTCCTGAGCATTTACCTTAGCCTGGATATTGTTTACAAAGTCAACAACTTCTTTTCTTCCCTTGGTAGCGGTCTTGACATCCAGTCCTTCATCAGCTGCATTCTTCCAGCTTTCCGGAACCTGAACTTCAACAACCTGTTTTGCACCGGCATCAATAGCTGCCCAGTTCTTCTGAACAACATCATCACCTTTTCTTCCGTAGGTAGCCTTTGCTGCTGCTTTCATCAGCTCATTTGCTTTGTCTTCCGGAATGATGTTTGCCAGTTTGAAGAATGCGGACTGCAGAATGGTATTAATTCTGGTGGGTCCCATACCGGTTTCAATACCGATCTTTACACCATCGATGGTGTAGAATTTGATGTTGTGGTTAGCGATAAATGCTTTTACCTGTCCCGGAAGGTGTTTCTCCAGTCCTTCCATATCCCACGGGCAGTTCAGCAGGAATGTACCGCCGTCAACCAGCTCCTGTACCATGTTGTACTTCCGTACATAGGACGGATTGTGACATGCTACGAAGTTTGCTTTATGAATCAGATAAGTAGATTTGATCGGCTTCTTACCGAAACGAAGGTGAGACATGGTCACACCGCCGGACTTCTTGGAGTCATAATCGAAGTAAGCCTGTGCGTACATATCTGTGTTGTCACCGATAATCTTGATGGAGTTCTTGTTGGCACCTACAGTACCGTCAGCTCCCAGGCCCCAGAACTTGCAGTTGATGGTTCCTTCCGGAGTAGTAACCAGCGGAGCACCCAGTTCCAGAGACAGATTGGTAACATCATCTACGATACCCAGGGTAAATTTAGCCTTGGTAGTATTCTCATATACAGCTACGATCTGTGCCGGAGTGGTATCTTTGGAACCTAAACCGTAACGTCCGGTAAATACCGGTGTGGTTTCGAATTTGCTGCCCTTTAATGCTGCAACAACATCCAGGTACAGAGGCTCGCCCATAGCGCCCGGCTCTTTGGTACGGTCAAGAACGCTGATCTGTTTTACAGTCTCAGGAATTGCCTCAATCAGTGCTTTTGCAGAGAACGGTCTGTACAGACGTACCTTTACAACGCCGACTTTCTTGCCAGCTGCCATCAGGTAGTCAATGGTCTCTTCAATGGTATCACATACAGAACCCATAGCGATGATAACATGCTCTGCGTCTGCTGCACCATAATAGTTGAACAGTTTATAATCGGTACCGATCTTCTCGTTCACTTTGTCCATGTACATCTGAACGATTTCCGGCATAGCATCATAGTAGGAGTTGCAGGCTTCTCTTGCCTGGAAGAAGATATCCGGGTTCTGAGCGGAACCTCTCTGGCACGGATGGTTCGGGTTCAGTGCATGTTTACGGAATGCATCCACTGCGTCCATATCTACCATGTCTTTCAGATCTTCATAATCCCATGTCTCGATCT
>CAJMON010000056.1 GCA_905214955.1 uncultured bacterium | reverse complement strand
ATAGTACTCTTTGCCAGAACGGAAATCTTAGTGATGTAAATAAAATTAATGAATTGCTGCGTATATATAAACTTAGAAAAGATGATATTGTCAATAGGTATACAGTTAAATTTGAACGGAAGGATTAAAAGGACAAATTATAAAAATAAACAGCAATGGAATTAGTGCAAAGTTATATTATTTTACAGCACTGATTGACAAATAAAAAATGATGGAATACAGCTATGCATGTTTATTTGCAAATATACATAGCGGTATTTTTTATTACGGGCAGGGCTCTTCGGGGTTCTGCCCTTTTTCTCTTTTTCCAGACCAAAAGACCACCTGCTGGAAAAGAACAAGAAAAACCAGAAAGGATGTGGTGACTTATCATTATAGGAATTGACCATGGATATTATGCCATAAAAACTCCCCATGTATGTTTCCCGACCGGACTGACAGGATACGATTACGAGCCGTATACCATGCGGAATGTCCTGCAGTACAATGGGAAATTTTATGTGTGTGGAACCGGGCGGCAGACGCTGGTGAGAAGTAAGACTTCCAATGACAATTATTATCTTTTGACAATGGCAGCCATTGCCCAGGAAATCCGCTATCGCCGGGGAGAGCGGAAAACAGATGTAGTTCTGGCAGCCGGTCTTCCACTGGCAAGTTTTGGCAGGGAGAAAAAAGGCTTCCGGGAATATCTGTTTCGGAAAGAGCAGCCTCTGCATTTCCGGTACGAGGATGAGAGCTATGAGATCCGGATTCAGGATGTAAAACTGTTCCCACAGGGGTACTCTGCCCTAGCTCTTCACCCGGAATGTGTTCGGGACGAGCCTTCTGTTCTTCTCGCAGATATCGGTGGCTGGACCGTAGACCTGATGCGGCTGGACAACAGTGTTCCAAATGCCGCTACCTGCCGCAGCCTCGAACTTGGTGTGATCCGGTGTGTGGATGAGATCACCGAGCAGGTACGCAGAAATACCGGACTGTCTGTAACGGATATTCAGATCGAACGTGTTATGAACGGCCAGAGCTGCAGCATGGACCCGGCCGCAAAAGAAATCATTGTCCGGCAGGGAAGGCTCTACACGGAGAAAATACTGTCTGCAATTATGGAAGCCGGGTTCGATCTGAAGGCAATTCCGTCCGTGATCATGGGCGGCGGAGCCAGCATTCTGAAACGGCACGTGACACCGCAGGACAGGCTGTGTCGGCAGATTTACCTGACAGACATACACGCCAATGCTTCCGGCTATGAGCGGATTGTGGGGCAGATGTGCGCGAAGTAAAGAGACCCGTTTTCTCGTTCCGCCTGAACCTTGATAACCCAGATCACAAAAAGGCATGGGAGATCCTGCAAAGTGTTCCAGATGGACAGAAGAGCAGCTATCTGGTTCAGGTGATCTTAAAAGATCAGGAAAACAACCAGCTGGAGAAAAGCATCCGGCAGGCAATCCGGGAAGAACTGGCAGGTGTTTCCATTTCTGGCTCCGGGGAGAGTGTTTCAAAAAAGGAAGAAATCCCGTCCCAGATGTTGGATTTTCTCTCCGGGCTTGAGGATGCATTCTGAAAAAGTCAAGTCTTTCCTGGTGATAAAATAGCCAAATTTCAAGCAGTCAAATTAGTATAAATCACGGATTTTTGAAAGGGGTGATGCCTATTGAATGTTATTGGATCTGCATCCTTTGGGAGCTTTTGAGATCCTCATATTCGTTGGGTATTGTGAATAGCTTTCTGTCACGTTTTAGGGTATGTTGTATGTAGAAAAAAGAAAGGAGAACGAACACAATGGAGATGAAAAACATATGCGGAAAAATCCCGGTAGAGCTGCATGAAAAGCTAAAACTGGAAGTCGAAGAGTTAGGAATCAGCATACCAAAATACCTTGAAATGGTAATCGAAGAACACATGACAAGAAAAGGAGAAAAGACGAACATGGCAGATTTAAGAACAGTAGCAGTACAGGTAACCGAGGATTTATTTTCCAGACTGAAAGCAGTCCTCGCCAGGAATGGCATGAAACAGAAAGACTTCTTAATCGGGCTTATCGAAGATGCAATCGAAAAAGAAGAAGCCAAATGGAAAGCAGAGTCAGAGGAAGCTGAAGAAACAGAAATGGAAGATCCTGAGACTGCGAAATCAGAACCGGATGAAGAGTCAGCAGAACCTGAAGCAGAAGAGCCTGAGACAGAAGCACTGGAAGCTGAAACAGACGGAGAAATGACAGAACCGGACGAAGCTGAAGCAGATGAAGAGCCGACAGAGCCAGAAAACGAAGAGCCAGCGGAAGCAGAGCCAACAGAACTGGAAACCGAAGAAGCAGAAGAATCTGAGCCAGAGGAAGCGGAATCAGAAGAATAGACATCACAAAACAGAAACCAAGAGACGGAAACGGTGCAGAGAAATCTGCACTGTTTTTTTCGCAGCGAAGGGAGGCTGATAGCCGGAACAATTCGATTTTTTGACCTGTTCAGTGGAATCGGAGGATTCCGAGAAGGGCTGCACAGGGCAGGGGGCTTCACCTGTGTCGGACACTGTGAAGCAGATGCATATGCAGATCACAACTACCGGGTGCTGTTTGATACGGAAGGAGAGTGGTTCTGCAATGACGCAAGAAATATTGAAACAGAACGAATGCCGGACTTTGATCTTTTATGTGCGGGATTTCCTTGCCAGGCATTCTCAATTGCTGGACGAAGGGAAGGATTTGCCGATGCAAGAGGAACCCTTTTCTTTGAAGTTGCCAGACTGGTTGCAGACAAACGACCTGCGTATTTTCTCCTTGAAAACGTACCCGGTCTGCTTTCGCATGACAAAGGGCGGACGTTTCACACCATCCTCAGTACGCTATCTGAACTGGGGTATCATGTCGAATGGAAAGTGCTTAACAGCAAGGATTTCGGAGTCCCCCAGTCAAGGAAGCGGGTGTATATTGTCGGATATCTTGATGGAAGATGTGCCGGAAAAATATTACCTTTCCCAAAAGCAAATGGAACAGCTCTTATACAAGTCCATGCTGGCAAACAGGGAGAAAGAGTCTACGCAGAAGAAGGACTGAGCTGCACGCTGACCAGCGGGGCTGGTGGTATGGGCGGCAAGACCGGATTATACGAAGTCGGTATCCCAATCAAGGAAAACACCCGAAAAGGATACAAGATGGCCTACGAGGGGGACAGCATCGATCTCGGATATCCGGGAATCAACAGCCGCAGGGGAAGAGTCGGGCATGAGATCGCCCATACCCTGACGACCGGAAACCAGCAGGGAACACTGCATTTTGTAGATATCTCCCCTCCGCCGCTGGTGACAGACGTTGCAAGATGTCTGAATACCAGACAGGATTCCAGCATCCATAACCACAGGGGCGAAAGTTCCGGGGTGCTGGTGGAAGAACCGCCAAGGGCAGTGCTGACACCGGCCAGGGAAAAAGTCCGCCAGAATGGAAGAAGGATGAAAGAACCGGAAGAGCCAATGTTCACCATTACGGCAACTGACCGTCATGGAGTGATTTACCACGGCAGAATCCGCAGGCTGACGCCAAGGGAGTGTCTGCGGCTGCAGGGATACCGGGATGGTCAGATTTCCAAGATGGAAAAAGAAACATCGGATAACCAGCTTTACAAGCAGGCCGGTAATGGTGTCACTGTCAATGTCATTGAAGCAATAGGCAGAAATTTGAAAGCAGTAGATGAAGAGATCCAAAGCGGCTCACCTGTTCCAGAAGCGAAGGGTGGGTGAAGCAGATCGACCTAAAAGACCAGTATTTTGGTACAGAGATTGAGATGACAGGTATCAGCCGCTATGATGCGGCTGTTGCGATTGGAAGAATGTTCGGAACAGAGCCATATCATATCCGTTCTTACGATTCCTGGTGTGTAAAAGATTCAGATGGAAAAACGTGGAAATTTTCAAGGGACAGCAGTATCGACTGTGAAAGGCTGGCAAATGGTACTGTAATAGATGCCGATGGAGATTATTCGACAGAAATGGTATCCCCGAAATTGGAATATTCGGAAATGGGGAAACTCCAGGAAGTGGTGCGGTGTGTCAAAAACGCAGGTGCTTTTGTCAATTCATCCTGTGGCATGCATGTCCATGTGGACGCATCCAACCATACACCAAGGAGTCTGAAAAATGCACTGACGATCATGTACTGCAAAGAGGATATTCTGTTCAAAGCCTTGAATGTACAGACCAGAAGACAGGATGAGTACTGCCAGAAAGTCCGTCCTATGGTATTGGAGAAGATCCGCAGGATGCCCAACAGCACCATTACAATGGAAAAATTCAAAAGGGCATGGTATGAGGGAAATGACGGAAGCTCCGAGCATTACAACTGGACAAGGTATTATGCATTAAACCTACACGCTGTTTTTTCCAAGGGAACACTGGAATGGCGCTGTTTTGAAAGCACCCTCCATGCAGGAAAAGTCCGGTCGAATATCACACTGGCACTTGCCATATCCGCACAGGCGATCAACCAATCTTGTACCCATGCAAAAAAGACGGAGATCGGGGATAACCCGGCATTTACGTTCCGCACCTTTCTGCTCCGCCTCGGATTGATCGGGGACGAATACAAAAATGTGCGGAAGCATCTGCTTGCCAATCTGGACGGGGATAAGGCATGGCGGTATGACAAAAGTACCTATGCCTGTCTGCAGAATCCAAGACGGACAGATGATGCGAGATAACAGAATAATGAGAACAGACAGGCCGGGTGGAAACATCCGGCTGTTCTTATGCAAAATGAAGAAAAAGAAGAAAGAGGTAGAAAATATGAAGAGCAAATATCGATTCAGGCGAATCCTTTCAGGGGTGATGGCGGCAGTCACCATCTTATCCACGGTCATTTCACCGCTGACGGTGTATGCTTCAGAAGAACCAAAAGCGGTAGAACCGCCAGCATATGAATCCGTAAAGGATCAGCTGGATGAAAATGAAGTGGTAAAAGCCACCGATCTGGAGCTGGAAGTCGGACAGGACTTTGATGTTTCCACGGATTTTACAAATTTGGAAATCAAGGACGAAAGCAAAGTCAAAGTGACATTCCAGAAAGCAGAGAATGACGCCGGGGAGAACTTCAGCACCAGCCATGCAGACACTTACCATGCCTTTTATTATGTGGAGCCAGTCAACCAGAACCACCCGGTTTATCAGATTGGGAGAAACCTGATCGTAAAAGAGCCTGTGACAGCAGCTCAGAGTGAACCGCAGACAGAACAGGCAGTTACCGAAGAGGATACAGGTTCTGATGATGAGGAAGCTGCCTCGCAGGAAGAAACTGAGACAGTGCCTGTAGAGACAGAAATTGTTGAGCCGGAGACAGCTGAATCTGAAACAGAGGAAGCGGAGACAGAAGAACCGGAAGAAACAGAACCCGAATTTCAGGACGGACTTTCCGAATCCGAGTTTGATGCTGCATTAGAGGAATCCGAAACGGAAAATACAACCGATGAAGAATCCGGGCTGACACTCAGCGATGTTCTGGAGCAGGCAGGGGAACAGGATATTGACCTGATGGCAATGGAAGATGGGGAAACCGTTTCATTCACCGCAGTCAATACCAGTACAAGAGCAACACAGGACGTAGATGTGACAAGAGGGGCTGCATACTATTATGCAGACTACGGTCTGGGTTCCTATGTAACTTATAAATATACCGTAAAATTTGGAAACGTGTCTGCAACTGCCTACTGTGTGCAGCCGTCCAAGGCAGGACCTGGGGATGGTGTCTATAAGATCACCAAACTGGGTGACAGCAAAGCACTGGCAAAAGTATGCTACTACGGCACAAAAGCATCCGGCGAAAATGGATTTTTCTCAGAGAAACATCCTGATTTTTCCGCTGGAAAACAGTTTATCATTGTCCATCTGGCTGCGTCTTATGCCAATAACAGTAGTGACGCTTTTTCCGGTACGAATGCAACCGGACAGGCTCTGGCAATGGAACTCTACAATTATTGCATGAGCCAGCCGGAGATACCGGAAGTGGACATGAGTTTCTCCAATGCAAATGTTACCGCATATATCATCGGCAACAGCCAGAGAACAGAAGAGATCACCTTCAAGGCATCCGAACTGCAGACCATCACCATGAAGCTGCCGTCCGGTGTCAAACTGCATAATGTGACAACGGGAAAAACAAGCAGTGCAGGTGCATCCGTGGAGATCTGCGGCGGTACCAAATTCTACTTATCTGCACCGCTGACACAGGCAGTGGATGTCAAAGGGGAATGGTCTGTCACCATGAAGGGAAGCATCATCAAAGATTATTCCGCTTATAAGATCACAACCGGAAGCGAGACACAGGACCTTGCCCTGGTATTTGGCGAGGGTGTGACCGATGAGAAATATGTAGATTTTAAAGTATCATGGGTAAAACAGGCAACTCTGGAGATCGTAAAGAAAGACCGTAAGAGCAACAAAGCCATCGCAGGTGCAGTTTATGGCGTTTACAGTGACAAGGATGGAAAGAACCTGATCACAAAGATGCCGGCCACAGATGCCAACGGAGCTTCCAGCGTTACGATCACCAAAACACAGGATACCGTATACCTGAAAGAAATCTCCGTACCAAACGGATATCTGCTGGATACCAAAGCCTACGATGTGAAACTGGTCATCGGGGATACCGTAAAACAGACCGTTACCGATGCAGAGCAGATGGCAAGCCTGACCGTTTACAAATTAGGCGAAGTCCTGACCGGAGCAAAGGTGACCGATGATGGTGTTTCCTTTGTTTATACAGAGCAGAAACAAAAAGGCGCGGTTTACAACGTTTATGCTGCAGAGGACATTGTATCCGCAGACGGAACAATCATCTACAAAAAAGATGCACTGGTTAAAGCCGGACTCACCACCGGGGATGACGGAAGTGCCACACTGGATAAGCTATATCTGGGGAAATATGTGGTAAAAGAAATGCAGGCACCACAAAATCTGGTATGCACTGGTGAAAGCCAGGAGATCACCCTTTCCTATGCCGGAAGTAATGTGGAAAAGGTCATGGGAAGCGTGACATTCAAAAATGACCGCCAGAAAGCAAGCGTGAGTGTATACAAACAGGATAAAGAAACCAGGAAATATCTTCCGGGCGGCACTTATGGTCTGTATGCCGGAAATGACATCAAAGCAGCGGACGGAACCATTGTGGTCAAGAAAGATACTCTCATTGAGAAAGCAGTGACCGGAACAGACGGAAAAGCCGTATATCAGGCAGACCTGCCGATCGCCAACAGCTACTACATGAAAGAGCTGGGTGCACCAGCTGGATATGTGAGAAACGGCGAGGATGTGTACTCCTTTACCTTCCAGTACACAACAGACAAAGAGGCAACGGTTTCTTTCAACCATACGTTCCAGAATGAGCGGATCAATGCGAAGATCAAACTGGTAAAAGAGGATTCCGAAACCGGAAAGACCGCACAGGGAGATGCAACACTTGAGGGTGCTGTTTACGGATTGTATGCCCGTGAAGATATCGTACATCCAGATGGACAGACAGGTGTTCTTTACCCGGCAGGAACACAGATTGCAACCCTGACTACGGATACAGAGGGAAATGCAGAAGTCGCAGACCTCTATCTCGGAAAGTATTACGTTAAAGAACTGACTCCGCCTGTCGGATATCTGGCAGACACGGAAGAACATGATCTGGAGTGTAATGACGAGGGAGATCTGGTTCAGACGGTAGAACGTACCGTAACTTCTCTGGAAGATGTGATCAAACAGCCGTTCCAGGTCATCAAAGCCGCCAACAATGGAAAGACCGATGCCGATCTGTTAAAAGGTGTGGGATTCAGTGCATATCTGGAGAGCAGCCTGAAGAAAAATAAGGACGGTTCCTATGATTTTACATCCGCTACTCCGGTCGTGCTGACTGCAGACGGACAGACAGAAATGTTCACGGATGAGCGTGGATATGCATGCTCCATTCCGCTTGCATACGGGACTTACATTGTAAGAGAAACCACCACACCGCACAACTTCAAACCAGTTGATGATTTCAAAGTTGTGATTTCAGAGAACAATCCAGAGAAACCGCAGGTATGGCGTGTGCTTCTGGACGAAGAGTTTGAAGCAAAATTAAAAATCGTCAAAAAAGATGACGAGACAAAGAAATCTGTTCTGGTCCCGAATACTGAATTTAAGGTATACGATCTGGATAACAAGAAATATGTAGAACAAGTGACTACTTATCCATCCACTACGGTACATAAATCCTATTTTACGGATGAAAACGGATACCTGATCCTGCCACAGAATCTGGCTTGTGGAAATTACCGCATCGAAGAAGTGACTGCACCAGATGGATATACCCACAGCACCAATACCGTGGAAATCAAGGTAGACAGTGATACCGCATACCAGGAAGATCCGGTCAGCGGTGACCTGATCATCGAGGTGGATTTTGAGAACCACCCAGCTAAGGGCAGACTGACCATCCGCAAAGAAGGCGAAGTAGTCAAAGGTTTTGATAAAGATTTTACTTATGAGGAAGCCAGCCTTGCAGGAGCCGTGTTTGAAGTTTACGCCTCCGAGGATATCTATACCGCAGACCATCAGACAGATGAGAACGGCAACCGTTATCTGGAATATGCCAAGGACACACTGGTGGCAACGGTAACGACCGATGAAACCGGAAGTGCCGTAATCGAGAATCTTCCGCTCGGAAAATACCGTGTAGAAGAGAAAAAAGCACCGGAAGGATACACCTGGAATGCCAAAGGAGAAAAGGTAACCTTTACCTATGCCGGACAGGATACCCCGGTTGTAGACGAAGAAGTGACATTTACCAATGAACGCCAGAAGGTAAGCATCACCGTGGAAAAACAGGATGCAGAAACCGGAAGCGTGGTAGCTGGAGCCGTCTTTGGTCTTTATAATAAGAATGAGATCAAATCCGGTGACAATGTAATCGTGAAAGCGGACACCTTATTACAGGAGATTACAAGCGATGAAAAGGGACAGGCACACTTCACCCTGGACCTGCCGCTTGGAACTTATTATGTAAAAGAAATTTCTGCACCGGACGGTTTTGTATCCTCTGATGAGGTACTGGAATTTGATGCCACCTATCAGGGACAAGACATCCAGACCATTAAACTGAAATCGATTAAGAAGAACCAGCCGACGACCATCGAGGTGACAAAATCCGATCTGACAACAGGCGTGGAGTTGAACGGAGCATCCCTTTCTGTTCTGGATGAGGATGGAAACGTGATCGACAGCTGGACTTCCGTAAAGGATGAGCCTCATGTGATCAAATATCTGACTGTTGGAAAAACCTATATCCTCCGTGAATCCCTTGCACCGCTTGGTTATTTAAAGACTACAGATGTGAAATTCACCATCGAGGATACCGCAGAAATACAGAAAGTGGAAATGCAGGACCATGTACCGAAAGCACTGCTGATCGTAAACAAGAAGGGCGAATTCCTCGATAAGATCACCCTGCTGGATAACGTCAAAGGTGTTGTGGAACATTTCTTTGAGTACATTACAGGAAGCCTGACAGACGTTACCTTCGAAATCCGTGCTGCCGAAGATATCAAAGCAGCTGATGGCGTAAGCCCGGACTATTATTCCAAGGACGAACTGGTAGCAACTGTAACTACCGATGCAAACGGTGTTGCAGAAGTATCTGACCTTCCGGTTGGAAAATATTATGTCAAAGAGGTAGGCACAGCATATGGTTATATCCTGGATGAAGAACCACGATATGTAGATCTTTCCTACCGCGATCAGGATACCCCGGTTGTCGTATACGATGAGGACTGGCAGAACAACCGCCAGAAGGTGAAAGTGAACGTCCTGAAGAAAGAAAAGGATACCGACCGTGTATTAAAAGGCGGCATCTTTGGATTGTACACTAGGAACGACATCCTGTCCGCATCTGGAAAGGTGCTGATGGAAGCAGATACCCTGATCGAGTTAAAAACAACAGATGTAGATGGAAAGATTTCCTTTATTGCAGACCTGCCGATTGACGGAACCTATTATGTGAAGGAGCTGTATGCACCGGATGGATTTGTCACCACCGGAGAAGAACAGGAATTTGTTTTTGAGTACCAGGGAGACAAAGAAGCAGAAGTGTCCTATGAGTTCGTATTTGAAGATGAGCCGACAACCGTGGAACTTTCCAAAACCGATCTGACCACAGGCGAGGAACTGCCGGGAGCCAGATTACAGCTGACGGATGAAAACGGGGCTGTTGTTGAGGAATGGACATCCACCAAGGAGCCGCACATCATCAAAGAACTGGTTGTAGGAAAATCGTACACCCTGACAGAAACCAAGCCGGCCGATGGATATGCCACTGCGGAAAGCATCACATTCACCGTGGAGAATACTGTAGAGATCCAGAAACAGGTAATGGAAGATGATGTGACCAAAGTGGAGATCAGCAAAACGGATATTACCGGAGATAATGAGATCGAAGGAGCCAAACTGACCATCACAGATGAAAATGGCAATATCGTAGAAACCTGGACTTCCGGTAAAGAGCCGCATTATATCGAAAAACTTCCAATCGGTAAATACACCCTGAAAGAAGAGCAGGCTCCAAACGGTTATGTCGTTTCGGAAGAGATCACCTTCGAGGTGGCAGACACCGCAGAGATCCAGAAGGTAGCCATGAAAGATGATACCGCAAAGGGACGTCTGATCATTGAGAAAACGGACAAGGATACCGGAGCTGCACTGAAAGGTGCGGAATTTGAATTGAGGGATGCCGATGGCAAAGTGGTAGAAACCCTGACCACTGATGAAAACGGTCATGCAACCAGCGGACTGCTTGCAATCGGAACTTATAAGGATGGCAAATTTGATAAGGCAGCCATTTATTATCTGGTTGAGACCAAAGCACCGGAAGGATATCAGATGGATGAGACCAAGCATGAAGTGACATTTACTTATGTAGATGACAAAACCCCAGTGATTGAAGTCATCCAGAAAGTGACGAACGAGAAGTTGCCGGAGGACACCCCGTCTGTAAGTAACCCGAAAACAGGCGATGACACCAACCTCTGGTTTCCGGCCCTGTGCCTAATCCTTTCCACAGGCGGTCTGATCGGCATGGGTGTGGCATCCAGAAGAAAGAAGAAAAAAGGGGGCAGATAGGCTGAAACAATTATATTTTGCGTATGGAAGCAACATGGATCTGGACCAGATGGCATATCGGTGCCCAAAGGCGGAGATGGTAGAAACCGTCCGCCTGGAGGGGTATCGGCTGACCTTTGCAGCCGCAGGAAGCGGTCTTGCCACCATCTTCCCGGAAGAGGGAAGCCATGTGGACGGCGTCCTCTGGTCACTGACCGGGGACTGCGAAAAGAGCCTGGATCTTTATGAAGGCTATCCTGATTTTTACGACAAACAGGAAATCACCGTCAAGAATAAAGGCGGAAGAGAGATCAAAGCCATTGTCTATATCATGACAAAAGATTACATGAAGAACTTTAATCCGCCCGGACGGTCGTACCTGACCGGAATCTTAAAGGGCTGCAGACAGAACCAGATTCCGACAGAGCCGATCCTGAAAGCAGCCAGAAAACCGCCTGTGCCGGGACAGACGCAGAAAAGCCAGCCAAAGAAGCAGAGGAAAGCCGGACAGGAACGATGAAAATCGCGAAAAAACTTTTTCAAACGGTATGCCTTGCAGCACTTTTCTTAAGTGCCGGGTTCCTGCTTTACCATATGGTATATCTCCCAATGGAGAACAAAAAGCTGGTGGCAGAGCTGAAAGGGAATTTCCCGGAGCCGGAAGCTCCGGGAGCCTCAGGATCTGAAAAGAAAGACCAACCAGCTGGGAGAAAATGCCCGGTGGCTGCGGTAGACCTTGTTTCTCTCCAGGAACAATACCCGGATGTGCAGGGATGGCTGACCATACCGGATACCGGGATTGATTACCCGGTGCTTCAGTCCGAACAGGAGAATGGGGAGTTTTACCTGAAACGGAATTACAAAAAGGAATATGACATCAACGGAAGCCTGTTTTTACAGGCAGACTGTAAAGTGTCCGAAAGCAGGAATCTCATCATTTACGGTCACAACATGAACAGCGGGGCGATGTTCGGAAACCTGGACTTATATGCAGGGGAAGATTATTATAACGCCCATCGTTTTGCTTATCTTCAGACAGAGGACGGCATTCAGGAGTATAAGATTGTCACGGTACTGAAAGCAGACCGGAATCTGTTCCCGTTCCAGCAGAAACTTCCAGATGTGGTGGCCGTGCAAGAGTACCTAAAAGTAGCCAAGCGGAGGGAAGTGTTCGAAACCGGAGATGATTACCTGAAGTGTATATACGATAAGGTTTTGACGCTCGTCACGTGTTCATATGAATGGAGCGGTGCCAGGAATATCGTCCTGGCGGTGCCGGTTTCCGGGGCAGTGTGGAGTCAGAAGTGTTCGTAAGTACCCGAAAAGTGCAGAAAATGAGACAAATAATGACCGCATGGGCAGGGATGTGTTCAAAACAGGGGAGTATATAAAGGGTGTATGCCAGGTGTATTCAGATGGAAAATGTGTTCAAAAGTGGAAACTTTGGTAAATACTCTACGGAATATCAGCGAATGCTCTAACGAAAAGTGTCTGAAAGCCCCCAAAAAGTGTAGAAAATGAGACAAATGATGACCGCACAGACTAGGAAGTGTTCAAAACAGGGGGATTATGTAAGGGTGTGTGTTGGTAGTATTCAGGTGGAAAAAAGTGTCTGAACGTACTAGAAAAGTGCAGAATGTGAGACAGCTCATAATCCAGATCCGGCAGGAAGTGTTCCAAAAAGGAGTGCTTTCTGCTGGATCTATTTAGTTTATAACGAGCAGCGAGTTTTGACTCGTTGGAAAGGATGGTAATAATTATGAAACGATTTTATACAGCAGAATCCGTAACGGAAGGACATCCGGATAAGCTCTGCGACTTAATTGCAGACAGTATTCTGGATGCGTGTCTGAAAGAGGACGAAAATTCCAAGGTGGCCTGCGAAGTGCTGGCTACTAAAGGGAACATCATTGTGGCAGGAGAGATCACCAGCCGATATGAGCCACAGGTGTTTGAAATCGTCAGAAAGGTGTTGGAGAGTGCAGGCTATGAAGCAGATGGAATCCATATGGATGCCCTCATCCACAAACAGAGTCCGGATATCGCCGGGGCAGTGGAACGTTCCAGAGAACGCAGGACAGGGACTGTTTCTGTTCAGAGCGGACTTGCCAATGGAGCCGGGGATCAGGGAATCATGGTGGGATACGCCTGCGATGATACGCCGCAGCTTATGCCGATGCCAGTGGTTCTGGCGAACCGCATCGTAAGAGAACTGTCTGCAAGCCGTAGAAGCGGATATATCATGGGAATCCTGCCGGACGGAAAAGCACAGGTGACCGTGGAATACGAAGATGACAGACCTGTCCGTCTGGATACGGTCGTTGTGTCCTGTCAGCATGAAAAGGAAAAATCCCTTCGGAAGCTGGAGCATGAGATCCGGGAGAAAGTGCTGCGCCCGGCACTCCGCATGCTGCCGCCGGATGAGGATACCAAGATCCTGATTAATCCATCGGGCAGATTTGTGTGCGGAGGTCTGGATGCAGACACCGGACTGACCGGAAGGAAGCTGATGGTGGATACCTACGGTGGCCTGGTACCGCATGGCGGCGGTGCATTTTCCGGGAAGGACTGTTCCAAAGTTGACCGATCCGGGGCATACATGGCCCGTTACATCGCCAAAAACATGGTAGCTGCCGGACTTGCCAGCCGATGCCAGGTGTCCCTTGCCTATGCCATCGGGGTTGCCCAGCCAGTCATGGTGCAGGTGGATACCTTTGGAACGGGAAAGATCTGTGCGGATGACTGCCTCGCTGCAGCGATCCCTCTGGTGTTCGGGCTTACCCCAAGCCAGATCTGTGACACCCTGCACCTGAAGCGGCCAATCTACCGACAGAGTGCGGTGTTCGGGCATTTTGGAAGAAAGGAATTCCCGTGGGAGAAAACGGATAAGGCAGAGCAACTCCGGGATACCGTACTGTAATGCCGTGGATTCCGGAAGAAGAAATCAAACGAGCAAGGGAGATCACCGCCATTGAATACCTGAAGAAGTATCAGCCAAAACGCCTGAAAAAATCTTCGGCCAGGAATGAATGGGAGCTGGCGGACCATGACAGTTTTAAGATCAACGAGCAGACCAGTCAGTGGCATTGGAAGTCCAGAGATATCGGGGGCACCAGTGCCTTAAATTTCCTGATCCATGTAGATGGATGTTCATTTCTGGAAGCGGTGCAGATGCTGAAAGATGAGTATCCCACCTACATCCCTCCGCCTGTGGAAGTAAAGCCAAAGAAACAGTTTGTCCTGCCGCCGGCCAGCCCGGACTGCCGCAGGGTGTTCCGATATCTGAAGGAGCGCGGGATCAGCGGCGAGGTCTTACAGCAGTGTGTTCATTTGGGAATCTTATATGAGAGTCTGCCCTACCACAATGCCGTGTTCGTAGGCCGGGATGAAAACCAGGTAGCAAGATATGCTTTCCTGCGTGGGATTTACGATGCTAGCGGAAAGGCTTTTAAGATGGAACAGGCTGGAAGCGAAAAGGCATACGCTTTTTGTGTTCCGGCACAAACAGGATGCAGACGGGTTGCCGTTTATGAAGCCTGTGTGGATGTGCTGGCTCACATGACACTGGAACAGGGAAGCCGGGATAAGTACCGTCTGGAGCTTGGCGGGATCAGTGCACCAAAAGAAGGGCAGAGCCAGCGGAGTATGAAAAAGCCGCAGGCACTGGAACATTTTCTGTCCCAGCATCCGGAGATTACCGAGATTGAAGTATGTACCGACAATGACTTTGCCGGACGGTGGGCGTGTGAACATATCCGAAAAGCCTACGAGGGAAGCTATCGAATCATCGAGAACCTGCCGGAGATCGAAGGGGCAGACTGGGCAGATATGGCAAAGATGGCTGCCCGAACACCGGAGAAACGGCAGAGAAAGGAAGTGAGGTGATGCCTATCAAAGAAAAAATAGAAGTGGAAATGCTGTCCCCTCTGATGGCAGAGTTTATCCCGGACTATTCAGATATTGTGAATCTGGATGATGCGGAACCATTGGAAGGACCTGATCTGGTGCAGTATCAGACATCCATCGCAGAAAAGGTTGACGAGATCAATCGGCTCGGTATGCCTGACAACCAGCCATGCAACCTGATCGATTATTTTGACCAAAACAAGGACATTAAGGAAAAAGTGGAACGCATTACAATGGCGGTAAAGGAACAGGAGGGCGTTTTATATGGCTGTGCAAACCTGACACTCCGGGAGAATCTGACACCAGAGGAATACCGTATGGTGGGGCAGTATCTGAGAGGCCAGTATAGCGATGGCTGGGGAGAAAGTCTGGAACAACGGGAGATAAAAGTAGACGGCGGCGAATTGTATCTGCATTTTTATGTTGGTGCCGGCTCGGATTTTCTGATTCAGATGAAAGCACCGGAAAACGGTGTGCAGGAAAAGCAGCCGGAACAAAAGCTGTCCCGTCCAGAACTTAAGCTCTTAGGGCATGACGGAAATATTTTCTCAATCCTTGGGGATGCCGCAAGACTGCTTAGACGTGCCGGGATGTCCGAACAGGCCAACGAAATGGCGGATCGTGTCCACAAGAGCAGCAATTACTATGAAGCGCTGGGAATCATCAGCGAATACGTGGAAACCGAGCTGTCGGACCACCGTGAACAGCCCAGAACGCCAAGAAAAGAAACACTGAAAAAAGAGGATACCTGCCGATGAGCAGTTCCATAAAGAAAAGCACTTCCAGAGAAATCTGGAAAATAAGCGACCGAAAGGATGATGCCTATGGGAAATACCCTGAAACTTGAAGATCTTTTAAAACCGGACTGTGTGCCGGATGAGTCTGCCGGAGGGGAGAACTGGCGTATCCTGCATGGAGATACCTTAAAACTGGTCAAAGGATTCCAGCCGGGGATCTTTGATGCAGTTATAACCGATCCGCCCTATGCGTCCGGGGGAACCAAGCAGAACGAACGCAACCGAACTACCAACCAGAAGTACAGCAGCATGAAAGCAGAAAATGCCCTGCCGGATTTTGATGGGGATAATAAAGACCAGCGTTCCTGGACCCACTGGATGGCAGAATGGCTGTACGATGTGCGGAAAGCCTGCAAGAGAGGGGCTCCGATCTGCCTCTTTATTGACTGGAGACAGTACCCGTCCATCACCGATGCCCTCCAGTGGGCAGGGTGGATCTGGAGAGGGACTGCCGTCTGGGACAAGGGGAACTCCCGTCCGCAGAAAGGCAGATTCCGCCAGCAGGCAGAATATATTGTATGGGGAAGCAACGGACCGATGCCGATCAACCGCCCGGTGTCCTGCCTTCCGGGTGTGTTTCGTTATGGAAATCCCCAGAACCGCATCCATGTGACAGAAAAGCCGCTCCAGCTGATGAAGGATGTCATCCAGATCTGTGAGCCGGGCGGCCTGATCTTAGACCCGTTTGCCGGAGCTGGTACTACCATCCTTGCGGCGGCAGAGTCGGGGTTTCAGGCAGTCGGCATTGAAGTGACCGATGCGTATTATAAGCTGGGAAGCGACCGTGTCCGCATTGCACTGGAAGCTGGGGAAGAAGCGGAAAACAAAGAACCACAGTAGCCGGATGTCTGGCAGACATCTGAAAAAGAGAAGAAAAGAATCCAGATGTCCACAAGACATCCACAGAGCGGAATGCTTTGTGGGTGTTTCTTTTTGGAAAAACGCCGGGCAGAGGAAACCTGTCCGGCCAGGAAAGGAGATGGTCGTATTGGAACAGGCACTTGCTTATGTCTGCTGTTCTGCAGAAGAAGGAAAGACCAAAGTACAGCGGTACTGCCGGAAGATCTACGAACTGGGATATGTGCCGATCTGCCCGCAGTACAGCTTTTCCCCATTCCTTGATGACGGGGATGCAGAGGATATGCAGGCCATGCGGAGAATGTCCCACCAGATATTAAGGCGGTGCAGGATGGTGGTCGTCTGCGGAAAAGAGACCACCGGGACGATGAACACGGAGATCAGCATGGCTGACAGGCTCCATATCATCTGTACCACACTGGATGGGTTAAGCAAAATCAAGGAAAACGAGTGATTCAGAGAAATAACAGGTTCAGAGGGGACGAAGCAAAATGCGACTGGTTTTGCAAGCATAGCGTTTGGATATCCAAACGCACTTTGGGGAGAACCCCAATCCCCCATACCGAGCCGTAAACAGACGAAAGGAGAACGAAAAAATGTTGGGATTTATATTTGGCACAATGACCGGAGGAGTAATGGGCGTTTTTGCAATGTGTCTTTTCATAGCTGGAAAGCGTGAGGATGAGGCACTGGAGCGGTGCCGGATGAAACCAAAGGAGATCATTGACCACGGCGTGTGCATCTGTTTTGTAAACAGCCAGGGAGAGGAACTGTTCCGTCTGGCAGACGGGGAAAGCCTTGTGCAGAATGCCCCAAATGGAGAGCGGAACGTATCCACCTGCCACTATCTGGATGCCGATTCTGCTATGATTGATGGGAAAAAATGGAACCTCCTGGAATTCGCAAAAGAGATGGAAAAGAGAGGGATCATGTTCGCCCCGATGGAGCTGTGCCAGGTACCGGAAAGGGGGTGAGGCCTATATGAAGAAAAAGATCATTGCTGCAGCCGTAGCCATTGGCGTGCTGACAGGATTCCTGATCTGGAAAAACCGTGAAATGTAAGGAAACGATTAATAACCCGTTGGAAAGCAGGTGAAGAGATGAGAAAAAGAAACCATGTGATACCAGTCCGCCTAAATACAAAGGAGCTGCGTTTTCTGGAAGAGCAGGTAGAAAAAAGCGGCCTGTCCCGTGAGGAATACATACGTTCCCTTGTCATGGGCGGCGAAGTCCGGGCAAGACCCTGTGAGCATCATACGGAGCTTTTGCGGAAAATATCCGGTCTGTGCAACAACGCCAACCAGCTTGCCCATGTAGCCAACGGCTGTGGGATGGCCGGGGAAGAGAGTATCCGGGAAATGCTCCGCATGACGAAAGAGACATGGAGACTGGTCAAAGAGGAATGGTAGCCGATGGCATACACCAGTATCATCCCGGTCAGCCGTCTGGACAATTCCATCACGTACATCCGAAACAAGGATAAGACCACCAAGAAAGGGCAGAGTGCCGGCTCTCTGGAAGAAGCCATCGATTACGCCATGAATCGGGACAAGACGGAGCGTTCCGTTTTTGAGGATGCCATCGGCTGCGTCTGTGAGACTGCCTATCAAGATATGGTAGCTACGAAGAAACGATACCACAAGATGGACGGAGTACAGGGGTACCATCTGGTGCAGAGCTTTGTCAAAGGGGAAGTCACCCCGGAGCTTGCTCACCAGATCGGCATGGAAATGGCAGAAAGGCTCCTTCAGGGAAAATACGAAGCAGTCATCACCACCCATCTGAATACGGAGCATTACCACAACCACATCGTGTTTAATTCCGTGAGCATGGAAGATGGGAAAAAGTACCACAGCAACATCAGGAGTTACTATGAGGATGTAAGGAAAGCTTCGGATGCCTTATGTCTGAAATACGGCTTATCTGTCATCGAACCGAAAAACGGCAAAGGGAAATCCTATGCACAGTGGATGGCAGAACAGGACGGAAAGCCGACCTGGAGAACCTCGATCCGTCTGGACATCCGGGATGCTGTGGCAGAGAGCTTCACATGGAAACAGTTTCTGGAACAGATGAAGCAGAGGGGATACCAGTGGAAGCTGAACCGGAAGTACATTGCATTAAAAGCACCGGGGATGGAACGGTATATCCGTCTGCGGAGCCTTGGGAAGCATTACTCGGAAGAGAGCATCCGGCAGTGGATCTTGCAGCCCAAGAGCAGGATACCTGCTGGAAAAGAAGGAGATTCCAGATCCCCGAAAAAGAAGTTAAAAGGGATACAGGCCCTGTACTATTCCTATCTGTACCAGATGGGTGCCCTAAAGCAGAAGCCGAAAAGGATCTCCCCGGTGCTCCGGGCAGACATCCGAAAACTGGATGCCAGGATCGAGCAGATGGAATTTCTACAGAAGCATCAGATCACTACCCGTGAAGAGCTACTCACCTACCGCACATCGTTGGAAGAGAGGGTACAGGCACTCACGAAAGAGCGGAAGCGGCTCTACCGGAGCGAACCGGACAGTGTCAGGATCGGTCAGATCACCGAAGAACTGAAGCCGCTTCGAAAGGATATCCGCATTTGTATCCGGATCGAACAGCAGTCCCAGGAGATGGAAGAAAAGATGCGTCTGGCAGAGCAGATCCAGAGACAGGAAGAAGAACAGACGGAGAAAAACAGAAAACCGAGAACAGAAAGCAGGTGAACAACATGAATTATGGAGGCGATGCGGCGGACCAGATCGTCCGGTATTCCTTGGACGGCGTGGACCACGGGCTCAGGCTTTCGGGTACGCTGGCAAAGCATCTGGCGGTATTTGTTGCCGCCGTATTAAAAGACCAGAAGAAAACGAGGGGCAAGACCAGAATGGTGCGGATGTTAAAGGAGAACAAGCCATTGAAGTTCTTCACTGTGCCATCTGACCGCCTGCGTGAATTCTGCAGTGAGGGCAGGAAACGAGGACTGCTCTATGTGATCATCCGGGATAAAAAGAACCCGGAAATGAGCGAGGTCATGGTCTTTGCCGATGATGCAGCCAAAGTCAACCGTGTCATGGATAAGATGAACCTTGATTTTGTAAGGAGCGAAGTCGGGGAAGCTGTCCATGAGGTAACCGCCGGAATGGAAGCACCGGAAACCGAAGCAGTACAGGAAACTGTGCAGATGCCGGAGGGCGAGGTGCAGTTTGAAATCAGCGATCTGGACGAAGCATTCCAGGTCGGTGACATGGACTTTTCTGAAGAGGAAAAGAACCAGAATCATCCCGAAAAGGAGTTTTCCGAACCGGAAAATTTTATCCCGGTGCAGGAAGAGGGGGAAGAGAATCTGTCCGGCTCTTCCTTGCACAGCAGAAATATTTCTACCGGGCAGGAAAAAGGGACTGATGCAGGGCTGAGGGAACAGGAGCGTCCCAGTGTCCGCCGGGAGCTGGAGAACATCAAACGGGAGAAAGCAGAGGAATCCCAGAAGCGGAGCCGGGAAAAGAACCGTGGACCAAGGAAAACGCAGAAGAAAGCAAGAAATAAACGAAAGGTGAAAGCGAGGTAGAAGATGGACCTGACAAAATTTTTAGGGCAGGACTCGCAGGAGCAGTCCGCCCAGCGGTTATCGAAAGAAGAATATGCCGCACAGAAAAAGCAGGAGAGGGAAGAAATCTGGGGTATGATCGATGGAAAGGCACAGGAGGTCTTCCAGAATGGGGACTCCTTAAAAGGATTCCTTGATTTTATGGGACAGTGCAAGCCGCAGAGGACAGACAACCTGTTCCTGCTTTATGCACAGAATCCGGAGATACGGCAGGTCAAGACCTTTGAAAAATGGAAGGAAGAAGGCAAGGTAGTCAAGACCGGAAGCAAGGGATACAACTTCATTGTCGGACAGGAATATGAAAAGGACGGTGTCATCCAGCAGGGGTACTCCATCCAGAAAGCCTATGACATCAGCCAGATCCGTACCAAGCAGCCGGAAGAGGCAGAGCCAAAGCCGATGGACCAGCTGATGGAAGCACTGCTGACTGACAGCGAGGTACGGATTCAGATCGCAGACAATCTGCCGGATAAGGTACAGGCACAGTACATCCCGAATAAGCGGACGATCTATGTTCGAAATGGCATGAGCGAAAATGCAACGTTCCATTCCATCAGCCGGGAGCTGGCCTGTGCATCCCTTGACCATCACGATGGAAGCTACAGCAGGGCAGGGGTATCGGCACAGGCCTATTGTGCGGCGTATGTGACAGCACAGAAATACGGCATGGATGTCTCCGGTTTTTCCTTTGACAAGGTATGCCAGATGCAGGCATTCGGACAGAAAGATCCGAAAGAACTCCGCTCCTTTATCCAGGATGTAAAGAGTGCAGCCTATTCCATTGGCAAGCAGGTAGACCGCAACCTTGGCAAAAGCGAGCAGGAATTTATGACCGATGAATTTGCCATCCCGGAGGAAAAAACGGAGAAACCTGCCAAGAGTAAAAAGTCCCCGGAACGCTGATAAAAAGGGGCTTTTCCGGCTCTTTTGCAGTAGCTTTCCGGGAGGAAGTGTGGTATGTTGTGGTTGAGAAAAAAGAGGAAAAAAGGAGGCTCGCCTATGACAAGAATGCGATATGTAAAGATGGACCGGATCATGAACCACATGCTGATCCATGCACTCCGGGAAGTGTTCCGGCAGGAAAAAGAACAGGGGCTTCCGGTGGATACCACACGGGATCTGGTTCTGAAGCTGGCAGAGCAGGAAGAGGGAAAGCTCTACCTGACAGAAGCCGAACACAGCAAATCCGTGGAAGCCTTAAACCAGCTCCGGGACACATACCTGAAAAACGGACGCTATTCCGATGGGATCGATAGCGTCCTCTTAAAGATCATGAAATCCAGATACCGCCCATACCGTGGAAGGGGAAGATGAAGAAAGGATGTGGTACAAATATACAGAAATATGACACAAGAAAGAATAGAAGCCATGCGGAGAAGATATCCGCCGGGAACCGAGGTCACGCTTAACAGCATGGAGGGGGAGAGCCACATGCCACCCGGCTTAAAAGGTAAGGTGGATATGGTAGACGATGCAGGGCAGATCCACGTAAACTGGGAGAATGGAAGCAGCCTTGCCCTCGTTCCGGGAGTGGACAGCTTCCACATCACGGATCTGCCGAGAGCAGAGAGGCCAAAACAGCAGCCATCCCGGTAACAAACAGCCGGAAGTCAGACTGGGTGATCTGGCTTGCCGGACTGCCTGTCATCTGGTGGGCAGCGATCCTGCTTGCGGATGCCATCCAGCCGGGCAGGAATCTTTTCGAGCTGATGAAGGTTCTCACAGAAAAGCTGAACCATCCCTTCCAGTTTCATTATACGGAATATACCATCAAGTCGATGCTGGTCTGCACGTTACTTTACGCAGCCGGGATCGGCATTTTTTATTCCAGTCAGAAGAACTACCGCAGAGGGGAAGAACATGGCTCTGCCAGATGGGGCGGTGCCCGGCAGATCTGTAAGAAATATAGCCAGAAGCCGTACTCCCAGAACATCCTGCTGACACAGAACTTCCGCATTAGCCTTGACACCCACAAGCACCGCAGATGTCTCAACATTCTCGTAGTGGGAGGCTCCGGTGCAGGAAAATCCAGAGGCTTTGCCCTGCCAAACATCATGCAGTGCTGCTGTTCGATGGTCATCACCGATCCGAAAGCCGAGCTGCTCCGAAAGACAGGCGGCCTGCTGGAAAAGAAAGGATATGAGGTGCGTGTCTTTGACCTCATCAATCCCGACACATCTTTTTGCTACAATCCATTCGAGTATGTCCACGATGACAAAGACGTGCTCCGTCTTATTTCCAATCTGATACAAAACACCACACCCAAAGGTTCCCAGTCTTCTGATCCCTTCTGGGAGAAGAGCGAAACCGCACTGCTTCAGGCACTGATGCTGTATCTGCTCCACGAAGCTCCGCCGGAAGAACAGAACTTCGCCATGATCATGGAGATGTTAGGCTCGGCACAGGTAAAAGAAGAGGACGAGGACTACGAGTCCCCTCTGGACATTTTGTTTGACCGTCTGGAGATGCGGGACCCGGACAGCATTGCCATCAAGCAGTATCACATTTACAAGCAGGCGGCAGGAAAGACCGCCAAGTCCATCCTGATCAGTGTAGGTGTCCGGCTGGCAGCCTTCA
>CAJMON010000055.1 GCA_905214955.1 uncultured bacterium | reverse complement strand
TAGTGTGCAAAACAGGTTCTTTTCGACGATGCTACGTCAATACGGTTTGTTGAGTAGACATTTGTCGGTGCAGCCACAACTACAAAATCCGCATCCGAATATGCTGCCTTTGCATCCAGCGTTGCTGTCAGATTCAATTCTTTTTCCGCCAGATATTTTTCAATATATTCATCCTGAATAGGAGATTTTCGGTTGTTGATCAGATCAACTTTTTCCGGAATAATATCGACTGCAGTTACCTGATGATGCTGGGAAAGCAGTGTGGCAATGGACAAACCTACATAGCCCATTCCTGCAACTGCGATTTTGTAATTCTTCATAATTTATGTACTCCTTTGTTTCTATCTGAACCTCATTTTGCAAAACACATTTTTATCTATGGGCATTTGGGTGTACTCCAACTCACTCACTAAAACTTTCGTGTAGACATCCCTCAACGCCGCAACCGCATCCATTCACTCCGCCGCAGCATTTTTGCAAACCGGTTTATTCTCCGTGGCCAAACAGTACTGCCCGCATGGTCAGAAAGATGATTTTCCAGTCTACCAGGAAACTCCGTTCCTGGACGTATTTTACATCCAGGTTCATCCACTCTTCGAAGCTTAAGTCATTCCGGTGCGGGGCGATCTGCCAATAGCAGCTTAAGCCCGGCGTTACATAAAGACGCTGTTTTTCGTAGGGGCCATACTGGGCAACTTCTCTTGGAAGCGCCGGGCGGGGACCTACGATACTCATGTCGCCTTTCAAAATATTCCACAGCTGAGGCAGTTCATCTAAGCTGGTCTTTCGAATGAATTTTCCCACTCTGGTGATTCTGGGATCATCTTTCATCTTGAAAACCGGGCCGTCCATCTCATTGCTGTCTAAAAGCTCTTCCAGTTTTGCTTCTGCATTTGGACACATGGAACGGAATTTATAAAATTTAAAGGTCTTTCCTTTCCGTCCTACACGCTCCTGGGTAAAAATCGGCCCCGCGGACGGATCATCAATGACAATAGCTGCCGCAATGCCAAGCATCAACGGAGACAAAACCACCAGCGCCAGGGAAGAAAACACAATATCCTGTGCTCTGCGCCCGATCCAGTAAGTGCGATGATCTCTCAGGTTCTGTTTACGGTCTACGACAACTTCTTTTCCAAGTCCCATTACATTTTGTTCTGCAATATCCACTTTTTTTGTACACCCTTTTTATTTCTTTTCTCTTATCTTTTTCTTTCGTTTTTTGCTCGTTTCCGGACATTTTTGTTCGCATGAAATCGTTTTTATGAAAATATGTGCTTATTTTTCTATGTTTTCTATATCCGGCAAATAACTTTCTTATGTAGCCTTAAATCCGTTTCATCATACCTCAATTAAAAATCAAAGTCAAGGCGATTTCCGGCAAATGGCATAATTGACCACTTTTTTGACATAATTGTCAAAAGCCTGGCTTTTTTCGCCAGGCTTTTCCCTTCCATTATTCTTCTTTTGCCCATCCATAAGCGCACCGGACTGCCTTCTCCCAGCCTTTTCTTTTTCTCTTCCGCTCTTCTTCTGAGATCTGCGGCTGGAAGATTTTTTCCACTGCCTGATTTTTAACCACTTCTTCCCGATTCTTCCAGTAGCCCACTGCCAGTCCTGCCAGATAAGCAGCTCCCATGGCGGTAGTCTCCACGCAGACCGGGCGCTGCACTGGTGCCCCGATAATATTCGACTGAGTCTGCATCAGAAAGTTGTTGGCGCTGGCACCCCCGTCTACCTTTAATGAGGTCAGATGAATACCGGAATCCGCTTCCATGGCTTTTAGCACATCTTCTACCTGATAGGCAATGGATTCCAGAGTTGCCCTTACAATGTGGGCCCGGTTCACCCCTCTGGTAATTCCCACAATGGTTCCTCTGGCATAAGCATCCCAGTAAGGCGCCCCAAGTCCGGTAAACGCCGGAACCACATAGCAGCCGTTGGTATCCTCTACTTCCATGGCCAGTCGCTCGGAATCTGCGGAAGATTCAATCAAATGAAGCTCATCCCGAAGCCACTGGACTGCGGCACCGGCCACAAAAATGGATCCCTCCAGTGCATAAGAGACCTTTCCATCAATGCCCCATGCAATGGTGGTAACCAGGCCGTTTTCTGAATACACCGGTGCATGTCCGGTATTCATCA
Organism: uncultured bacterium; assembly: GCA_905214955.1. GTDB lineage: Bacteria > Bacillota > Clostridia > Lachnospirales > Lachnospiraceae > Limivivens. Next base: position 20,725 of record CAJMON010000055.1, on the reverse strand, counting down.
GAAGAAAACAGCCGGTACCGTAGGTATTTTTCGCTTCTCCTGCGTGGAAGCAGGTTTGCCCAAAGAGGGCCGCCTGCTGGTCTCCTGCCGCACCAGCAATAGGAATGGGACCGCCAAAAAACACCGGATCCGTATGCCCGTAGATTTGGCTGGAAGGGCAGGCTTTTGGCAGCATACATCTTGGAATGTTCAGTTCCTTTAAAATATCCTCATCCCATTCCAGGGTCTGAATGTTAAACAGCATGGTCCGAGAAGCATTGGAATAATCGGTTACATGGACAGCTCCTTTTGTCAGTCGCCAGATCAGCCAGGTTTCCACGGTTCCAAACAAAAGCTCTCCTTTTTCTGCCCGCTCCTGGGCTCCCGGCACATGATCCAAAATCCAGCGGATCTTTGTAGCGGAAAAATAGGCATCAATCACCAGCCCTGTCTTTTTCCGGATGGTTTCTGTCAGTCCTTTTTCTCTTAAACCGTCACAGATATCCGCTGTCCTGCGGCACTGCCATACGATTGCCGGATAAATCGGCTCCCCGGTCTCTTTTTCCCACACAATGGCAGTCTCTCTCTGGTTGGTAATGCCAATGCCTGCAATGTTATCTGCACTAAGGCCTGCTTTCTGCATGGCTTCCACTGCCACTCCCAGCTGGGTGGACCAGATTTCTCCCGGATCATGTTCTACCCAGCCCGGTTTTGGAAAATGCTGGGTAAATTCTTTCTGGGCAATGCTGATAATTTTTCCTTCTTTATTAAAAAGAATGCACCGGTTGCTGGTGGTTCCTGCATCCAGCGCCATTATATATGATTTCTGCATCTATTTGTCTCTCCAAGTCTCTTTTTTCCTTACAGGCGGAAACATCCTCCGCCGATAAACTCCCGAAGAAGGGAATTGTTTGGAATGCTGTCGTCTGGAATTCCCAGAAAATAATCCATAAACTTCAACAGGCGTTTTGCTTCCTGGTACTCCGGCTCATCCTCCCGGATACTGTAAAGCAAAGGCTCCGCATACATTTTCAGCACAGAAATCTCGTAGATCAGTGCAGAGTTAAACATAATATCCGCTTCTTCCTGGTAGGGGAAAATGTAGGATTCTTCTCCTCTCCGCACCGATGGCCACATGGCAATGGTCTTTTTCGCGGAAGCACCTCTGGTTCTGGCATCCCGGACAAGCCTTCTTAAAAGCCGCCCATCCGTGGTAGGAATCCGGTTGTGCTCATCCACATTTAACTGGGTCAGGGCACTGATATAGATTTTCATTTTGCTTTCTTTGGGAAGACTATAAGACAGCTTGTCATTTAAGCAGTGGATTCCTTCAATCACCAGAATGTCTTCTTTTCCCAGCTGCCGGAATTTTCCACGGTATTCTCTTCTGCCGGTTTCGAAATTAAACGTAGGCAGTTCCACCTTTTCTCCTGCCAGAAGCCGGTTCATATCTTCATTAAACTGGGCAATGTCTATAGCCTCCAGGCATTCAAAATTTAAGTTTCCGTCTTCATCTCTTGGGGTATCTTCCCGGTTGACAAAGTAATCATCCACAGGAATGGGATGGGGTTTTAACCCATGGGCTGCCAGCTGAATGGAAAGCCGGTGGGAAAATGTGGTCTTCCCGGAAGAGGAAGGGCCTGCAATCATAATCAGTTTTTTATCCGGATTTGCTGCAATCTTTGCAGCCATTTCTGCAATCTTCTTTTCCTGGAGTGCTTCCGCTGTCAGTACCAGCTCGCTGGCATCTTTGTGTACGATGTACTCGTTCATATCTCCAACTGTGGCTACATCCAGCATTTCTCCCCATTTCAGAGATTCTTTCTGTACACAGAAAATTTTTTCTCTTGGCCGCCAGTCCGGAAGCACTTCTGGGTTGGAACGGTTTGGCAGCAGCAGAAGAAAACCTTCATCGTATAATTTCAGATCAAACCACTTCAGCACGCCGGTTTCCGGAACCATGTACCCATAGTAATAATCTTCGAAGCCTTCCAGGCTGTAGAGATTCACATTAGAAACTCTCCGGTAATGGAACAGTTTTTCTTTGTCTTTCATGCCGTATTCCCGAAACAGGCTGATGGCTTCCCCGGTCTCCACACTGCGTTTTATAATAGGAAGATTCTGGTTCGAAATCTCTCTCATGTAAGCTTTCACTTCCTCCAGAAACAGCTCTGTCAGCTTTTGTTTCCCTTTGAATGTACAGTATAGTCCATTGCCAATGGTAAAGTGAATTCCAATTTTTTCTACATTTTCATGGCCGGCCACATGATACATGGCTTTCAGCATGAGAAGCGTCATGCTCCGCTGGTAAGCCCGGAATCCTTCTGGCTGCGCAACGGTAATGGGTTCTACACCACAGTCTCTCATCGGTTTTCTATGAAGTTCCTGAAGACGCCCATCTGCTTTTACCAACACGATGGCATGGGCAGAATCTTCCTGAAATTCTTTTACAATCTCCTGATAAGTAATTCCTGCTGGATAAGTTTTTGTCTGGCCGCCGATTTTTATCTGAAGCATGGATGTTTCCTGTCTGTTTTCCATTTTCCATCTTCCTTTCTGCTTCTTTATTTACAGCTTTTATTCTGCCTGTTTTCTGGCACCCAAAATACAATTCATTTTTTCTTCAATCTCTTCCAGACGCCGTCTGGCGCTGTCACTGTTTTCCTGTTTCAGGCTTTTTTTGATCTTTTCATAAGTGTTCCATTCTTTTTCCAGAAATTCTTTCAATACTTTGTTTTTTTCTTTCAAAAGCAGCGGGCCGTACAGAGCTTCTTCTGAAGAAAGCACTGGCATAGTTCCCCTTACTGCCCGCATCATGGCATAGTATTTTCCATCTTCTTCTACCATATCCTCTTTTTCAATCTGCCATCCATGTTTCTGCAGATATTCCCGGACTTTTCCAAGTTCTGACTGAGGCTGCAGAATCAGTTCTTCCATAGCCTGAAAAACGGTATCCCCCTCCTCTAAAATCCGGATCATCAGCGCGCCGCCCATTCCGGCAATCACCGCCCGGTCGGCCTCATAAGGTTTCAGACCTTTTGCTCCGTCGCTTAACCTGATCTCAATCTTTTCTTCTAAGTCTGCCCGGTGGATATTTTCCACAGCACGCTTTAGCGGTCCTTCTTTTACATCCATGGCAATGGCACGCTTTGTCCGTCCCGTTCTTACCATTTCAATGGGAATGTAGCCATGATCTGTTCCGATATCTGCCAGGCACTCTCCCGGCGTCACAAGATCTGCCACACTCTGCATTCTATGAGATAACTGCATGTTTCTTTCTCACTTTCTTTTTCATTTCTGTTCTTATGCCAGACGCTGAATCTGCTTTTTCTTATTCAACAGTTCCTGAAGGCCTGCCATATCGGTGGGATCTAAGTGGGCAGTCCGGTATTCAATGCTGTTTTTCAGCACCTTGTACAGCGTCTCTTTGACTGCTTTTTCTTTTTCCTCTTTGCTCTCCACCGGAACAGTTGTATTAAATAAGGAAGCAACTTCTCTTTGCTGCTCCGGATCCTCATAATGATTGGCAATTCTGGCCGGATTCACCGCACCTTCTTTTAGCTGTTCAAACAGTTCTTCTGCTACTTCATGATACAAAGGCTCTGTAAAATCTTCCGGCGTGATCCACTTCTGGATTTTTTCATACAGACCTTTCTCTTCAATCAGCCAGGTCAGAAGCAGGCGTTGGGATTTTTTGACTCCCTGGTCTTTGGGCATTTTTTTCTGTTCCCTCGCCTCTTTGGCTTCCTGTTCCCGCCATACCTGGGGCGCTGTCACCAGTGCTGTTTTGTTCACCAGTTTGCGCAGGCTTTCAAAGCTGGTGTGGTATCTTTCTGCCACTGCCTGAATATAGTTTTCCCGCTCCAGTTCCTGTTCAAACTCGGTAAGCTTTCTGGCTGCCGCCTTGAAAAACTCGGTTTTTCCTTCTGGATCTTTAAAATTGTAATCCTTTTCCATGGCGGAAAGTTCAAACAGAAAACTGTTTTCTGCCTGGTCAATGCGCTCCTGGAAGGCTTCTGCTCCTTTGGCCTTGATAAATTCGTCTGGATCCTTGTATGGCCGCATGTTCAACACTCTGGCCGACAGCCCTGCCGCTTTTACCAGGGGAATGGCACGTAAGGCTGCTTTTACACCTGCTTCATCGCTGTCGTAGGTGAGAACGACCTCATTGGTATACCGCTTCAAAAGTGCCGCGTGCTGGGAGGTCAGGGCCGTTCCCAAAGATGCCACGGCATTTTTAAAACCTGCCTGATGCATGGAAATCACATCCATATACCCCTCACACACCAGAAGGTATTTTTTCCGGGTTGTTCTTGCAATGTGCAGCCCATATAAATTTCGGCTCTTGTCAAAGACTTTGGTCTCTGGAGAATTTAAATACTTGGGCTTTCCATCTCCCATAACCCGGCCGCCAAAACCAATGACCCGGCCATTTACATCCTGAATGGGAAACATGACCCGGTTCCAGAACTTGTCGTACATGCCATGCTTTTCATCCACATTCATCAGACCGGATTCTCTTAAAAGTTCATCGGAAACGCCCTTGTTTTTCAGGTAGCGGTACAAATCGTTGCTGTATTTGTTGGCAAAACCAAGGGCAAATCCTTTGATGGTTTCATCGGAAAGCTGCCTGCCTTTTAAATACTCCATGGCCTGCTTTCCATTTTCCGTGCGCAGCTGGTAATAAAAATAGTTTGCTGCCATTTTATTCAGCTCCAAAATCCGGCTGCGGATATCGGCCGCTTTTTTCTCTTCTTCCGAATATTCTCTCTCCGGCAATGCCACGCCTGCCCGGTCAGCCAGAGCTTTGACCGCCTCCTGAAAAGAAAAATTTTCATATTCCATCATAAAGGTATAGACATTTCCTCCTGCCCCGCATCCAAAGCAGTAATACATCTGCTTGTCCGGACTTACGGAAAAAGAAGGGGATTTTTCATTGTGGAAGGGACAGAGTCCAAAATAAGAAGACCCTTTTCGCTGAAGCTTCACATGTGCACCGATCACATCCACAATATCGTTTTTTTCTCTGATTTCTTCTATTAGTTCTTCTGGGTAAAACATGCTGCCGGAACTCCTTTTTCATTTTGTGCTATTTTCGAATATACCAGAAAAATCTGTTTTTAAGTAATCCAGGCTTTGGGAATGTAGATCTCGGAGAATTTCCGGATGGCATATTCATCCGTCATCCCCGCAATGTAATCACACACCACCTGTTCTTGGGCATCTCCCCGCGTTTCCATCAGTTCCAGATATTCCCCTGGAAGGGCTTCCAGATGCCGGTTGTAATAAGCATAAAGCTGCTGGAGCATGTTAATTACCTGCTGTTCTTCCGTCTTCACCCGCGGATTTTTGTAAACGTGTTCGAACAAAAAAATCCTCAGTTCCCGGATGGTTTTTTCCATACCGTAGGATAAAATGATATCCGCCTGCCCCGTGCTGTTGTTCACAATGTCATGAATCACCGTATTTAACCGTTCCCGGATGGTGTATCCCAAAACTTTCCGGTATTCTTCCGGAATCTCTTCTTCCATCAGAATCCCTGCCCGTTCTGCATCGTCAATGTCATGGTTAATGTAAGCAATCTTATCTGACAGGCGGACCACTTTTCCTTCCATGGTGGAAGGGTGTCCACTGGTGCGGTGGTTTTTAATGCCGTCCCGCACTTCCCAGGTGAGATTTAAGCCTTTCCCTTTTTTCTCCAGAACTTCCACCACACGGACACTCTGGGCATAATGGGCAAATCCACTTGGACACACTTCGTTCAACGCCCACTCTCCGGAATGACCAAATGGAGTATGCCCCAGGTCATGGCCAAGGGCAATAGCTTCTGTCAAATCCTCATTCAGCCGCAGTGCTCTGGAAATGGTTCTTGCGATCTGGGCTACCTCCAGGGTATGCGTCAGCCGGTCCCGGTAGTGATCCCCCTGTGGTTTGATAAATACCTGAGTCTTGTGCTTCAATCTCCGAAAGGATTTGCAGTGGAGAATCCGGTCCCGGTCTCTTTGATAAGCTGGGCGAATATCGCAGGGTTCTTCCATGCGCTCCCGTCCTTTGGTGTCTTTGCTGAAAGATGCATATGGACTGAAATATTCCGCTTCTCTTTGTTCTGTCATTTCGCGGATGGTCATGGAATTCCCCCTTTTGCTTTTCTTTCATTATACCAGAAACCACAAAAAAAATCTTTACTAATTTTCTGCATGTTTTCGAAATGTCTGGAAATTCCATTGTTTTCCATCAGAAACCGCGGTCACTGCCCCACTAACTGCTGTCCGGTAAAGAGCCGCTCCTGCCTGCGTAAGCCGTTCCACCGTCTCAGCAGCTGGATGACCGTAGCGGTTCTGTTTTCCGTAGGATAAAATGGCTGTATCTGGATGCACCTGCTCCAGAAATTTTTCACCAGACGCGCCTTTGGATCCGTGATGGCCTGCCTTTAACAGGTCTGTCTTTTTCAAAAGTCCCGATGCTGCCAGCTCTTCTTCGGCTTCCTTTTCCAGATCTCCGGTTAGCAGAAGGGATGTTTCCCCATAGCTTAAGTGCAGCACCAGGGAATTTTGGTTTTTCTCAGAATAATCCGCATCTTTTTTCGGCCATAAGCACATTATCTGCATATTTTTTGTTTGAAATTCCATTCCCTGATAAAAAAGTCCGCAGGGAATCTGGTGTTCCTTTGCCAGCCGGATCAACTCCTGCCCCTGTTCTTCCTTCTGGGCAGAGGGATGCAGAAGCAGCATTCCAATGGAAACTCCACCAGAATCTTCCAAAAGTTCTCGAATCCCGTTGATGTGGTCCTCATCCATGTGAGTGGTTATTACGTAATCCAGCCTTCCAATCCCCTGATTTTTCAGAAAAGGAAGAAGCCGGTACTTTCCAACCTTTTTCTCACTGCTGCTCCCTCCGTCAATGAGCCAGGTCACTCCCTCCTGAGTTCGCAGAAAAATCCCATCTCCCTGTCCCACATCCAAAAACACAGCCTTCATCCCCTCATTTTCGAAAAACAGATGCCCGCCGTTTGTAAATCCCGAATAAAACATTCCAAAAATCCCAAGAAAAACAACGCCCCCTGCGGCTGCCAGAATTTTTTCCCTGTCCTTTTCTTTTCTTGTTGAAACTCCCCAGGCCATCAGTCCAAGTCCCAGATATAGAAAAAAGCATTCCAAGATACCAGGTGCCCCACAGATTACCGATCCAAACGGCAGACTTTCCCCTGCTCTGCAAATACTTTCATAAAATTTTAAAATATAATGGGCCGGTGCCAAAAGCAGACGTCCTCCCGAAACGGAAATACCGGCAGCAAAAGCTCCTGCTGCCCCGGACAGCACCACTCCTGGAAGAAGAGGCAGAACAAGCAGATTCAGAAAAAGGCCGCAAAGGGAGACTTCGGAAAACCAATACAAGATACAGGGCAGTGTGATCAGCTGGATCATCAACCCAGGTCCCAGCCGTTTCCAGAGCTTTTCCACCATCCGGCAATGCCGTTTTTTCTCTTCCCTTTGAAAGGCTGCTTCCCGGTCAGCCATCTGATACAGCTCTACCCCGGCCGCCGAAAGCATGGTCAGCTGAAATCCGCATTGAAACAGCTGCATGGGCTGCCCAAAAAGAATCAGCATTCCTGCAAAAGACAGAGCAGACCATCGGTCGTACTCTCTTCCGCAGATCTGGGAAACCAGCCACAGGACAAACATGAGTACTGCCCGAAATGCGGAAGGACTCCCCCCTGTGAACCAGCCATAATAAACCATGGCTATTCCTCCCAAAGCTGCCGGAAAGACAAATCCTCCAAAGACCAGTCTGCATCCCTTGTACAATGCCATTCCGATGAGGGTAATATGAAGCCCTGAAATAGCCAGAATGTGGGAGATACCTCCTTTTTGATACAGAGTTTTCGTCTCCTCTTCCAGATAGCCTTTCTCCCCAAGAAGCATGGCTGCCAGCACTCCCATATCACCTTTTTCTTCCAGAGATTCCAGATTTTTGGTAAGGATTTGAAGCTGTTTTTCTCTGAAACTTGCTAATTTTTCTTTTATAAAAGAATAATAAGCACTTTCATTCTTGATTTCTGCTTTTTTCAGGAAAAGTCCAATGTTTCTGGCATCATAATAAGAACGTTCATCAAACTGTCCTGGATTTCCCGGTGTCTCTGGAACCATGCAAATGCCCTTCACCACAACCTGACTCCCAATTTTTCCCTGTGCGCTCTCCCTGGATATCCACACAGTCATACGGCATGGCAGAGTTTCCCCAAGACCTGGTATATTTTCTGATTGATTATGAAATTTTGTTTTTGCTGATTTTTGTTTCTCGGATGTGTTTTCTGATTCGCTGTTTTCTGATGTGATTTCTCTTACCTGTTTTAAATACAAAATCCTCTGCTGATTTTTGGTCTCTCTGGCATAGACGATGCCAAGAAACGTTTTTTCTGTCCCGTCCCATGCTTCATAACGGGCGGCAGCCGGTGTCTGCCAACCGGCTGCCCGTCCAAGAAAGATCCAGAAGACCAGCAGAAGAAATGCCGCCATAAGAGGTCTTCCTCTCAAATGTTCATCCTCCTACAATCACCTGATCCACGCCAATGGAGCTGCCGCCGCTTTTGCTCTCCTCCGTCTGTGAAATCGCTTCTTCGTTCTTTTCAAAAGGATCTTTCAGGCTCAGAGTATCACGGAATTTCACATCGGAATCTCCGTTTATCTGAAACTGGACTTTCTTTACCTTGCAGGTGTCGCTCAAGGCATTGACAATGGAATAAACAGCTGTCTCAGCAGATGCCTGCCCGCTTGCCGGTTTTTCCTGGAAGGTGTCATCCAGATTAACCGTACACACACCATTTTTCCTGGAAACTCCAAGGATTTTCACGGAAGGCTGTGCAATGGGGGACAAGTCCTCATCCACCGGTCCGGAAAGCACTTCTTCCACTACCACTTCTTCCAGCGTCGTGCTGGTAGAATAATGGACATTGCGAACCTCTTTTACCGCCTGTGTCCCTTTACTGTCTGCAAAATACAGGGTCAGCGCTGCATACCGGTAGGAATTTAACCCTTCTCCTCTGGTGTCAATAAAGGAATTCTCCGTCATCTTCCCTACTTCTGCTCCGGTGGAGTCTGTAAGAGGCTGTCCATCCACCGTAAAGGAAACATCTCCCACTTCCGGTATCTGGCATATGGTCTCTACTACAGCCACCCGCATGACAATCTCTGTCAGAGCGTCCATCTCCTGATAGGAACTGCTAAAATCCAATGTAACACTTTTGTCTGAAAAACTGATATTCTGCACTTCCACGTCATCTGGTATGGCAGAATGATAGTCTCCGCTGTACTGAGGCACCCGCATCCGGTCCAACAGTTCCTGTACAAGCTCGGTCCCGCCAGACGTCTCTGGCGTACAGCTTTCTTCTACCAGCCGCACACCTGCGGTATTCACATAGCTGATCTGGTATCCGCCCTCTCCTGCTGTCTGCGCACAGGCAGTCAGGAAAACAGCTGCCAATCCGGCCGTGAACCCATATCGAAATTTTTTCATCCATTTCTCCTGTTACTCTACGTACTGGAGCGGAATCCTGACAGTAAATGTCGTTCCTTCTCCTTCTTTGCTGTATACCTTGATGGCTCCCCGGTGCATTAAAACCGCACTTCTGGTGATGGCAAGACCAAGGCCTGTCCCGCCGATCTCACGGGAATGGGATTTGTCCACCCGGTAAAATCTTTCAAAAATATGTTCCTGGGCTTCTTCCGGAATGCCAATACCGGAATCTTCCACTTTTACATAAAAATACTTGTGATCTGCATTCACTGACACATGCACCCAGCCATTTTCTGTATTGTATTTGATGGCATTTTCCACCAGATTGGAGATGGCCAGCGTCAGCTTTGTCTCATCCACCTGGGCTGTCACCGGTTTAAAATTTTCCAGAACCAGGTCAATGTCCGCTTTGGATGCAATGGGTGTCAGACGCTTGATGATCAGATCCAGAAGGTCATTGATGTTGGTCTCCTGAATATTCACATCAGAAGATTTCTTATCCATCTTTACCAGGGAAAGCAGGTCGTTGATGATCTTATTTTCCCGGTCGATTTCTTCTGCAATGTCTGTCATAAATTCTTTGTACAGCTCTGCCGGAACATCTTCCTGAGCCAGTAGGGAATCTGCCAGTACTTTCATGGATGTGATGGGCGTTTTCAGCTCATGGGACACATTGGAAACAAACTCCTGTCTGGAATCATCCAGTGCTTTCATTCTGCCCCGCATCCGGTTATAAGCCTCTGAAAGGAGCTGTGTTTCCGTATAATCTGGAATAGAAATATCATCTTCCAGGAAACCGCCTGTCAGCTCATCTAAGGACTGGGTCACTTTGCCGAAAGGCTTTATCAGAATCTTGGATGCCCAGAACGCCACTGCCAGAATCAAAAGCGCCAGAATGATCTGAAGAATCATGACTTTCCCGGCCATTTTTTCCCGGCTGTTCTGAATGTCCGTAGTAGGAACGCTGACCATCATCACTCCAAGGATGTTTTCACCCTCCGGATCATAAACCGCAGCAGTCATTTCTATGTAAGAATCCTGTTTAACCGTCTCATAGGTGTCCTCCCCTTTGAAGCATTTCAGCACATCCTCTGAAACGATCATTTTCTGTTCATCCAGCCCGTAGGTATCCCGGACAATCCGGAAATCCTGGTTGACCAGCACAATTCTTCCATTGTACAAATCTGCCAGCTGCTTGATTTCTACTTCCACGGCCTCTGAAGCGGTTCCTGTCAAATACCCGCTTTTTCCTAACTGTTCTGCGATAACGGCACACTGGCTGTGTACCATTTCCCCTCTCTGGCGGACTGCCTGGGATTCATAGCTGTTTAAAATGCCATACTTCATCACCCAGATAGGAATCAGCCCTACCAGAATAAAAATAATGAAAATGCGGAACTGCAGGCTCTTTCCGTACTTTCTGATCACCTTATTATTTCTTATTTTCCCCACAGCAGCTCCTTAATCCCTAGTGCTGAAAATAGTATCCCACACCCCACTTGGTGTGCACATACTTCGGCTCGCTGGGATTTTCCTCAATCTTTTCGCGAAGTCTTCGAATATGTACATCCACGGTTCTCACATCTCCCGGATACTCGTACCCCCATACGATATTCAGCAGATTCTCCCGGCTGTACACTTTGTTGGGATTGAACACAAGAAGCTCCAGCACATCGAATTCTTTTGCCGTCAGATTGATCTCTTTTCCGGCAATGCTGACCCGGCGCCCTTCGCAGTCCAGTGTCAGATCTCCTGCCTGTACGACTTTACTCTTTTCCTGCTCTGCAGGTTTTTTCGCAGTCCGGCGCATGATGGCTTTGATTCTGGCTTTGACTTCCAGAATATTAAACGGCTTTGTGATATAATCGTCTGCCCCGTACTCCAGTCCCAGTATTTTATCCATATCATCGCCCTTGGCTGTCAGCATGACCACTGGAACACTGGAAAATTCGCGGATCTGCTGGCACACTTCAAAACCGGTAAGCTTGGGCAGCATGACATCCAGAAGAACGATGTCATATTCCCGCTCCTTTACCATTTTCAGTGCTTCTTCTCCATCGTATGCGCAGTCCACTTCCATTCCGTCCTGTTCCAGACTGAAGCGGATTCCTTTTACGATCAGTTTTTCATCATCCACTACCAATACTCTCTTTGCCATGCTGATTCTCCTTTAGACTACGATCTTATCCTTTATCTTCTGAAATACTGCATCTTTGATGCCGCTTACGTTTTTAATATCCTCTATGCCTGCAAATGGGCCGTTTGTTTCCCGGTAGGCAATGATATCTGCCGCCCGGCTCTCGCCAATTCCCGGAAGGGTCATCAGTTCCTCGGCTCCTGCCTGGTTAATATTTATCAAAGCAGATGTCTGTTCACCTGCCGCGCTGCCTCCCTGATTCCCCATTTCCATCCACGCTGCTCCGGCCGTCTGCTGGCTGGCTTCTTCTTTAGAGGGAATGTAAATCTGCTGGCCGTCTTCTAAAGACGCCGCCTGATTTACTGCCTCCTGAGCCGCCTTCTCTGTCAGACCTCCGGCCTCAGAAATGGCCTGATACACTCTGGAAGGAGACGCAAGCTCATACACTCCAGGATGTTCTACCTGGCCGCACACGTACACGCAAATCTTCGCTGACTCTGTCTCTGCCGGTATCTCCACAGTTTCGGGAGCAGTTTCCGTCTGAACGGTCTCTAAGAGTGCTGTCTCAAACCCACTGTTTACCATAGAAAGCTCCGGTGTCTTCTGGCAGCCCGTAAGCAGAAGCACCAGAAAACCGAAGCATAAGATGTTGTAATATAATTTGTTCATAATTCTGTATAATCCTTTCCCCTTTCGGCAGAAAGCCCCCTTATACAGATACTCATATTCTATACGAATATTACAGAAAATACAACTCTTTTTTATCATTTTGTTACGAAAATATTGTGAAATGAATGTTTCTTCCACTCACCATTTAAAAATCACAATTCCAATCACTGCAAGTGCCATTCCTCCTGCTTTCCGCCACTCAAAAGGCTGATGCTCTACGCCAAACCATCCCAGGAGTTCTATGATATAGGCCACCAGGATCTGAGAAACCACGATCAGCATGGCCGCCCTGGCAGGCCCCAGCGCCGACATGCTTTTGATCACCGTCACCGTAATAAACGCCCCGATCACACCTCCAAACAGCGCCCATTTGTGTGGCATGGCAAAGAGCTCCCCGAAACTTTCCCTGCCGGTAAATGCCCATGCAATGAGGCATACCACCAGCGCGGAAAACTGGACAAAGCTGGTTGACACCCACAGGCTGCTGGCCTTCGTGGCCTCCGTGTTAAAAATTCCCTGAATGCTCATCAGCGCCCCGGAAAGCAGGGCTGTCAAAATGCCAAGCATAAAAAGCCTCCTTCTGCATTTTTTACAGTATGTGCAGAAGGAGGGGGTTTTATACCGGAAATGTACCGGATTTACAGGCCGCCTGCGGCCTTTTTTAATTCTTCATATCTTCTAAAAAACATCTCTTTCCATTCCGGCGCATCCGCAAAGAAATCCCCTGCGATTTCTTTCATCTGATGACCTGAAAATCCCACCGCTTTCACGGCTTCCACTGCGGCCTCCCTCTGTGTCTTTCTTTCCGGATATACCGTCTGGCAGCCTGCCCCATCCAAGGTATCATAGCTTCCAAAGCTCTGGTTAAAATCCATAATGGGATACAGAGAAACGCATTCATTGGTTCGGTTATCCACCAGGAATCCCCAGTTTTCCGGATGCCGGTCAATATTGCCCACAAGATAATCCAGGATATTCATTCCATAGTACGTCTCTTGATCCAGCCGCAGGCACTCCTCAATCACATTCAAATCATGATTCTGGGCATAGATCTCAAATGCCATTTTGGAAACCATGGAATATTCTTTGGAAGTGATGAGAACGCTCTTGGTTACTTTCTGCCCCTCATAAAATCCCTCTTCGTATTTCACCTGTTTAAAATCAAAACACTGACCGATTTTACTAGCCAGAAGCTCCTTTTTTACAACATCCTCTCCGCCGTCCTTTAACAAAATAAATTCTTTTCCCTGCCGGATCCATGCTTTTGCAAACAGACCTTTGGTGGATAAATCCGGTGCCAGCTCCTGATTGGTCACAGTCATGGGTTTTCCCCTCAGAGAAAGCTCTACCACGGCTTCATTTAAAGAATTGTCATACAGGTTGATCTGCTCGTAGGAAACCTGTTCCTCACTTTTTTTCACCCAATAGATATCTGTGAGAGATACGCAGTGGTAGGACAACGAGATTTTGGCACGGTCTTTGTCCGTCATTGCCTGAGCCATTCCAATGCTGTTTAAAATCTCCTTCGCATACTTTCTGTCAAGAGACAACACTCTGGAAGCACACCAGTGGTAAAAGTTATTTAAGTTGTTGATGCGTGTATCAAACTCTTCGTCCTCTTCCAGATAAAGATCATAGGGCAGAAAAGCTTCCTCTAAAACAGCCGCTTCTCCAGCCATGCTGATTTCTGCTACTTTCCTCTCTCCATGCATGATGTCATAGCAGACCACATCTGTATTTAAGACTTTCTTTGCATCATTTTCATTCAGGTCTGTAATGTTTACCTGCAAAACCAAACCATTTTTCACTTGGCCACCATTCCTATTCTTCTGCGTACAATGTGTATTCTATTTTGCGCACTTTTGGTAACTTTTCCACAGTTCCAATCTGATATGCCCAAAACATAAAATAAATCTTTTTGTGATTGATTACTGCGATTTGTACCGGTGTGGTCAATCCTGTACCAGACGCAGAAAAATTAATACATGTCAGTATAATGTGATTATCCACAATATCCGTTTTGACTTTCCGTTTTTTTGCAGAATCTTTTTCAAATTGAACAGTCAGCTTCATTTCAAAATCTTCTGAATTAATCTCTAAGGTAAAATCCGCATTTTCAGAAAACAGAAGCACGGTTCCATGGTCAATAACTTCTTGATTCTGAGAGCTTAATTTTATCTGCATTTTTTCACCTCGCCGTTAAAAAACTGTTCTTATTGTACCACAAAATGCCTGGCAGTTCCAGCAGAAAACGGTTTCTGCCACCCACCAGGCATTCTTTTTATTCTTCTGGGAAGCCTTTTAGAAGCTTGCTTCCAGTCTCTTCACCATCTCATCGATGTCTTCTTTTTCAATCACCAAAGGCGGCACCAGGCGCAGCACATCGCTGCCTGCTGACAGCACAATCAGGCCATTTTCCAGAGCTTTTTTCACAATCTCCCCTACCGGTCTGCCGCTCACTACCAGACCCTGCATGAAGCCTTTTCCTCTTCTTGTTTCAAGGAAATCATATTTTTCTACCAGTTCATCCAGGCGCTTTTCAAAGTAAGGAGCTGTCTCTTTTACATGCTCTACAATGTGGTTCTTTTCAAACAGGTCAAAGACTTTGGACACTGCCGCGCAGGCGAAAGGATTTCCGCCGTAGGTGGTTCCATGGTCTCCAGGCACCAGAGAAGATGCTGCTGCTTTTTCATTCAGCACAAAGGCTCCCACCGGAACGCCGCAGCCAAGAGCTTTTGCACAGGTCATAATATCCGGCTTTACGCCGTAATCCTGCCATGCAAACAGGCTGCCGGTCCGGCCCATGCCGCACTGGATTTCATCTAAAATCAGCAAAATATCCTTCTCCTCACAGATCTGTTTGACACCCTTTAAAAAGTCCGGATCTGCAGGATAAATGCCGCCTTCCCCCTGAACAGTCTCCAAAATGATGGCACAGGTTTTGTCGGTAACACAGGCTTTCACGCTGTCTAAATCATTAAAATCTGCAAATTTTACGCCGCCCATGAGAGGCTTGAATGCTTCCTGGTAGTGGGGATTTCCGGTTACAGAAAGGGCTCCCACGCTTCTTCCATGAAAGGAATGATTCATGGCAATGATTTCATGGTCTGTATGATGATCCTTGTTCCAGGCATATTTTCTGGCAGCTTTGATGGCGCCCTCAATGGCTTCGGTACCGCTGTTGGTAAAAAACACCTTGCTCATGCTGCTGGCTTTCACCAGTTTTTCTGCCGCTTCAATCATGGGCACATTGTAATACAAGTTGGATGTGTGAAGCAGCTTATCCACCTGATTTTTCAGGGCTTCATCGTAATCCTGATAGTGGTATCCCAGGGCAAACACAGCGATTCCTGCACCGAAATCCAGATATTTTTTTCCTTCAGTATCCGTCAGGTAAACGCCTTCTCCCTTGTCCAATACCACCGGGAAACGGTTATAGGTATGCAGAACTACCTGCTCTGCTTCTTCCATATACTCATTCATTTTTTTCATAATACCGTTCCTCCTCGTCTCCAATAATCGCCGTGCCCACACCTTTGTTTGTAAAGAACTCCAGCAGCAGGCAGTGGGGAAGCCGTCCGTCCAGAATGTGGACTCTGGAAACACCTGCGTTGATGGCATCCACACAGTTGCGGATTTTTGGAAGCATTCCGCCTCCTACATTTCCGCTGGCTAAAAGCTCCTCTGCTTCCGGAACGGTCAGTTCAGAAATCAGGCTGGACTTGTCTAAAGGATCCCGGTAAACGCCCTCGATATCTGTCAAAAATGCCAGTTTTGCTGCTTCCATTGCGGAAGCCACTGCACAGGCTGCGTCATCCGCATTCACATTGTAAGAATGGTATTCATCATCAGAGCCTACCGGGCAGATCACCGGAACAAATCCGCTGTCCAGGAGAGTTTCCAGAAGCTCGGTATTCACCTGTTTGACTTCTCCTACAAATCCAATGTCTTTTCCACCGGAAAGTTTTTTCTCCACTTTCAGAAGAGAACCATCTTTTCCGCTGATTCCAACGGCTTTCACACCTACTTTTTCCATCATGGAAACCAGGCCTTTGTTTACTTTGTTCAGCACCATTTCAGCCACTTCCATGGTATCTTTGTCGGTCACACGCAGGCCATTGACAAAATTGGTCTCCAGACCTACTTTATTTACCCATTTGGTAATCTCTTTTCCGCCACCGTGTACAATGATGGGCCGAAATCCTACCAGCTTTAACAGTGCCACGTCCCGGATCACATTTTTCTTTAATTCATGGTCTACCATGGCACTTCCGCCGTATTTTACCACAATAATTTTTCCCTGAAAGCGCTGGATGTAGGGCAGAGCCTCATTCAGTACATTCGCTTTCTGAATCCAGTTTTCCATTGTTTCCATCGTCTGTCTCTCCTGTTTTCTTATCGTTTTTCAATCTGCCTTTTTTCCATCAGGAACGGTAATCCGCATTGATCTTTACATAATCATAGGTCAGATCGCAGCCCCAGGCTGTGGCGCTGGCTTCTCCCATTTTCATATCTGCAATGGCTGTGACTTCTTTTTCAGAAAGAATCTTGGTGGCTTCTTCTTCGCTATAGCCGGTATCCACGCCATTTTCAATGATCTTCAGCTTTCCTGCAGCGCTTTCAAAATACAGATCAACCTTTTCCGGATCAAAGGTTACCCCGGAATATCCCAGGGCACACAGGATTCGTCCCCAGTTGGCATCGTGTCCGTAAATGGCTGCCTTTGTCAGGCTGGAGGTAATGACGGATTTTGCCAGGATCTTTGCTTCCTTTACAGAGGCTGCATGGATCACTTTGCATTCGAAAAGCGCGGTAGCTCCCTCTCCGTCTCCTGCCATTTTCTTTGCCAGGGTGGTATTCACGTAATTCAGCGCCTTGGCAAACGCCTTGTAATCTTCATTTTCTTCCGTAATCTCCGGATTTCCAGCTTTTCCATTGGCCAATAGGAGAACTGTATCGTTGGTGGAGGTATCGCCATCCACGGAAATCATGTTGTAGGTATCCTGAATATCTGCACTTAAGGCTTTCTGGAGCATTTCAGGGGAAATGGCCGCGTCAGTGGTCAAAAATGCCAGCATGGTGCACATGTTGGGATGAATCATGCCGGAACCCTTACTCATGCCGCCGATGGTAACCATCTTTCCGCCGATTTCTACTTCCACTGCCACTTCTTTTTTGATGGTATCTGTAGTCATAATGGACTCTGCTGCCAGCGTGCCTGCTTCCAGAGAATCTGACACCATAGGCACCATGGTTTCCACACCTTTTTTAATCAGGTCAATGGGAATCTGGCGGCCGATGACACCGGTGGAGGCTACTAAAATCTCATCTTCAGATACATCCAGAAGCTCTGCCGCTTTCTTGGCGGTTTCCTGACAGTATCCGTATCCTTCTTGGCCGGTACATGCATTGGCCACACCGCTGTTTACCACCACGGCCTTTGCCCTGTGAAATTCATGGACAATTCTGGAATCCCATTTCACCGGTGCCGCTTTTACCACATTGGTGGTAAAGGTGCCGGCACATGCACATACGTTTTCACTGACTACCATGGCCATATCTTTTCGGTCTTTTTTGATGCCTGCCCGGATGCCCATGGCTTTAAATCCCTGTGCAGCTGTTACGCCGCCTTTTTTCTCAACGATTTTCATAAATCTTTCTTCCTCTCTGGGGTATTTTCAAATTCTCTACTGCTTTACGGAAACATAGGAGCCTGAAGCAGACCTTCGTTTTCCGGGAACCCAAACAGCAGGTTCATATTCTGCACAGCCTGTCCTGCCGCACCTTTTACCAGATTGTCCATGGCACCCATCATAATCAGGCGGTGGGTTCTCGGATCAATCTTAAAGTTCACATCCACATAATTGCTGCCTTCCACCCACTTGGTTTCCGGGCAGACACCCGCATCCAGAACGCGGACAAACTGTTCATTTTCATAATATTTATCATAAACAGCCTTTACTTCTTCGTATGTAACGTCTTTTGCAAGGCTTGCATAGGCAGTCACCAGAATGCCACGGTTCATGGGTACCAGATGAGGCGTGAAATTTAAACGGATTTCTTTTCCTGCCGCATATCCTAACTGTTCCTCAATCTCCGGTGTATGTCTGTGACTGGCAACGCCGTAAGCTTTGATATTTTCATTCACTTCGCAGTACAGGTTGGCCACTTTTGCCCCTCTTCCTGCTCCGGAAGTACCGGATTTTGCATCAATGATAATGGTATCCGGATCAATCAGCCCTTCTTTCACGGCTGGATAAATAGACAGGGTGCTGCAGGTTGGATAACATCCAGGATTGGCAATGAGTCTGGCTTTCTTAATGGCTTCCCTGTTGATCTCACACAGTCCGTACACTGCTTCTTCAATAAACTGGGGTGCCTTATGCTCAATGCCGTACCACTCTTCATACACTTTCACATCCTTGATCCGGAAATCCGCGCTCAGATCGATAACCTTTGCCTTGGAAAGAATTCCTTCATTGACAAGAGAAACGCACAGTCCCTGGGGAGTTGCCGTAAAAATCACATCCACCTCATCTGCCAGTGCCTCCATATTGTCATCCATGCACGCTGCATCTACGAGGCGGAACATGTTCTGATATACACTGCTGTAACGCTGGTCAATGTAACTTCTGGAACCCAGCCATTTAATCTCTACATTTTTATGTCCAAGAAGAAGACGCACGATTTCATTTCCTGCATAACCTGTTGCTCCGATAATACCTGCTTTTATCATTTTCCGTACTCCTTTTTAAATATACATCCAAAATTTAGCCCAGTGTACTGTCTCACTCACATTTCGCATAAAAACTTGCCTGAATTTTCATATGCTGCGTTGTCGTCAATCGATGATGCCACCGCATCGCCTTATTCCTCCGCCTTACAGAATAAAAATTCATTCCGCGTTATTATACTGAAAGTGAACGATACAGTACACTAGTTGAACCTTATGAACATCATATACTACTTTTTTTGAGCTGTAAAGCATTTCTTTCGAATATTTATACATTTTATTCGAATAATATTCAATTATTTTTGCATCTTTCACAAAGTACGGATTTCTGCTTGCATAAATATGATAATTGATGTATAGTAAATAGGATAAAACAACGTTCAAGACGTTAAGGAGGAACACACCATGAAAGAGAAAGTCGTTTTAGCATACTCAGGCGGTCTGGATACCACCGCGATTATCCCCTGGCTGAAGGAAACCTTCAACTACGATGTCATCTGCTGCTGCGTAGACTGCGGACAGGGAAATGAGCTGGACGGCCTGGAAGAACGGGCAAAATTGTCCGGTGCTTCCAAATTATACATTGAAAATATCATTGATGATTTCTGTGACAACTACGTAATGCCCTGTGTAAAAGCAGGCGCTGTTTATGAGCATAAGTATCTGTTAGGTACTTCCATGGCTCGTCCGGCTATCGCAAAACGTCTGGTAGAGATTGCACGGAAAGAAAATGCATCTGCCATCTGCCACGGTGCTACCGGAAAAGGAAATGACCAGATCCGTTTTGAACTGAGCATCCGCGCTCTGGCTCCAGATTTAAAGATCATTGCTCCCTGGAGAATGACTGATGTATGGACCATGCAGTCCCGTGAAGATGAGATTGAATTCTGCCAGAAACATGGCATTGACCTGCCTTTCGATTCCAAGCACAGCTACAGCCGTGACCGGAACCTGTGGCACATCAGCCATGAAGGACTGGAACTGGAAGATCCTGCCAACATGCCCAACTACGATGACATGCTGGTATTAAGCGTACCGCCTGAAAAAGCTCCGGATGAGGGCGAGTTCGTTACCATGACTTTTGAAAAAGGTATTCCGACTTCCTTAAATGGCAAGGAAATGAAAGTTTCTGAGATCATTACCGAGTTAAATACCCTTGGCGGAAAACATGGCATCGGCATCATCGACATCGTTGAAAACCGTGTCGTAGGTATGAAGTCCCGCGGTGTTTATGAAACTCCGGGCGGAACCATTCTGATGGCAGCCCACGAGCAGCTGGAAGAGCTGATTCTTGACCGTGACACTATGGAAGCCAAGAAGAAACTGGGCAGCCAGTTTGCGCAGGTTGTTTACGAAGGAAAATGGTTTACCCCGCTTCGTGAAGCCATCCAGGCATTCATGGATGTGACCCAGGAATATGTGACCGGCGAAGTAAAATTCAAGCTGTACAAAGGAAATATCATCAAAGCCGGCACTACTTCTCCTTACAGCCTGTACAACGAATCTCTGGCTTCTTTCACCACCGGAGATATGTACGACCATCACGATGCCAGCGGCTTCATCACCCTGTTTGGTCTTCCGTTAAAAGTCCGCGCTATGAAGCTTGCAGAAGTATCCAAGAAGAACAACTAATTTTTCATTCACTTCTCTTTAAAAGAAGGAGGACATCCCTGCCCGGGGACGTCCTCCTTCTT
>CAJMON010000054.1 GCA_905214955.1 uncultured bacterium | reverse complement strand
TATCTCACTTCTTGGCTGGAAATTAAATCCCATGTTCGGCGCTGCTGCCATGAGCCTTTCCAGCTTCTGCGTTGTTACCAATGCGCTCCGCCTGAATCTTTTCGATATCCGGGATACCAGACACGACCGGAAACGCCATAAAAAGACTGCTATCACCGCCTCCCACGCAGGCGATGCAGAAAATTTAAAAACAAACGCTGCCGCTGCGGCAGACAGAAAGGAAGGAACTACTATGACAAAGACAATGAAAATCGAAGGAATGATGTGTGGACACTGTGAAGCTTCCGTAAAGAAAGCTCTGGAAGCATTAGATGGTGTCAGCCAGGCAGAAGTCAGCCACACCACTGGAACCGCTGTAGTGACACTCACTGCAGATGTTTCTGATGAAACCCTGAAAAGTACAGTAGAAGCCAAAGACTATAAAGTAACTTCTATTCAGTAAGCCATGTAAAAGAAGCTGCGAAATCTTATCTCGGTTCCGCAGCTTCTTTTTTTCTGAACCATTTATTTTGCAGAAAGCTCCAGCAGCTTGGATTTCATTTCATTTTCCAGGCGCTGCATCTCGGTCTCTGCAGCCATCCGCTTGTCATGGCCTTCTTTCTGAATTTTCAACACTTCATCCAGGGTGGAAATCAACGTCGCGTTGGTCTGGGTCAGGGTCTCAATATCCACGATTCCACGCTCAGACTCTTTTGCCGTCTCGATGCTGGCCATCTTCAGGGTCTCCGCATTCTTTCTCAAAAGATCATTCGTCATATCTGTCACCTGACGCTGGGCTTTGGCAGCCTCATTGGAATGAGCCACGCCAAGTGCCAGCACCATCTGGCTCTTCCACAGAGGAATGGTATTCACAATAGTGGACTGAATCTTCTCTACCATCTGCGTATCATTTCCCTGCACCAGCCGCAGCTGAGGTGCTGTCTGAAGAGAAATCATCCGGGTCAGCTCCAGATCATGAATCTTCTTCTCAAACCGATTGCACAGACTGTCCAGATCTTTCACTGCCTGGGCATCTTCCGGCAGGCCGGTGACAGCTGCCTTCTCTGTCAGTGTTTTCAGATCTTCATTTCTCACCTGCTCCAGCTTCTTCTTTCCAGCCAGAATATACATAGAAAGCTCTTTAAAATAGCTCTTGTTCAAATCATACATCTTATCCAGCACAGCAATGTCTTTCATCAGAACTACCTGATGTTTCTCCAGTGCCTCACAGATCTGGTTCACATTGGATTCCGCCTTGCTGTATTTCGCCTTCATGCTGGACAGCTTGTCGGTATTTTTTTTGAAAAATCCAAAAAATCCTTTCTCCTGCTCCTGGGCATCAAAACTTTTCAGTTCTGTCACCACTTCTGCCAGCATATCTCCCACTTCACCAAGATCCTTGGTCTTTACATTTTCCAGTGCAGACTCGGAAAAATCTGCCATCTTTTTCTGAGCACCCACACCATACTGAAGAATCATGCTGGAATTGGTCAGGTCAATCTGTTTCGCAAAATCATTGACCATCTTCCGCTCATCCGGAGTCAGGCTGCTCTCCTCAAATACCGGTTCCGGCTTCTTTTCTTCCACTGCCTGTGGTTCCTCTTTTTTCTCCTCTGCACCGAAAGGCTCCAGTGTCAGAGTCGGTGTGGGAACCGTGTCAAACTCTTTAAATTCGTCGCTCATGATTTCTCCTCCCTGTTCGTATCAAGCGGACGTTCAAAAGCACCTTTGGTCAGCCCCTCCTGTGCAAGCATGGTCTGCAATACCGAAATATCCGAAGAAATATCCCATGCCGTATCCTTGAAAAAGCTGTCCAGCAGTTTTTCAAATGCCTGGTTAATAGTATCCAGTGTATCTTCAATTTCTTTTTTGGATTTCTGAATGTTGGGACCCTGCACCGGCTGAGAATCCATATCTTCATATGCATTCAGAAGCTTCACCGTGGTGGGCAGATAATAATCCATAAATCTGCGCAGATCACTAATCAGCTCCGGATGCTCTTCCACCCGGTCAAAAATCTTTCCAATGATTACTTCCATCCTGGAAATTTTTCTGGAAATCTCCTCCCCTGGAATGGCCTCATTGCTCTTTTTAATCTGATCCAGATAGGCATTTCCCTCTTGAATCACTTTTTTCGCTTCTTCACTGAGCTTTTCATTTTTCAGGACGGCTTCCCGTTCTTCCTGAATCTTCTTCTCTTCTGCCTGACGGCGTTCCAGATCTTTCTGGGTTTCCTGATACTGGGCATACGCCTGATCCGTCACCATAAGACAGCTTCCCTGTTTATCCAGATGTCCATGGCGGAACAGCTTGCGGCGGATCATCCGGCTTACGTCCTTGCGGACAAACTTTTCAGACTTTCCTGAAACTTCTGCCAGTTCTTCAATGCTGCAGTAGTCCCGTTTTCCCAGTTTCTGCACATAATGTTTGAACCGCCTGGACCGTTTTAAAAGGCTGATGCCTTTCCCCAGCATCACAGCGCTTCCTGCTGTAAACAGCCCTAACACTCCAAGACCCAGACCAGCTCCCAGGCCGATGACTGTATGAGTCAGCGTTAGCACACCGGCCGTGACCAGGAATCCAATTCCCATGGTGCCGGTGAGTACACCGCCGGATACTGTCAGCAGAACGCCTGCCGCCGTCAGCCCTCCCGGTTTGCTGTACCGGCTGCTGTCGTAGATCTGTACTTCCGTAGACTTGGAGTCTCCACGGCTCCGGTTATCCCAGGCATTTCCCTGTTCTCTCCAGGAACGGCTTCCAGCCTGTCTGGCCTGCTCATACATGTGCCGGTCCGCCGAACCGCCGGAGCTGTAACTCTTATAGCGCTGCTCCCGCTCCATTCTGGAGCGTTCCCACTCCTGGGTCGGATCCTGCCCATTTGCACCTTTCTGCAGGGAATCCTGAACCGTTTTTCCCATCTGGTTCACGGTTCTGCCTACCTGATCCATGGCCACATTCAAAGTCTTTTCAATGGCCTTATTCAATTCCTGAAAGTCGCGGGATTCCACCGCTGACTGTACAATGTCTTTTACTTCTTCACCCAGCCGGGACCAATCCTGATTCCGATCGTCCATTACTTCCTCCTGTCTGGCTGCCTTCCTGCCATCAGAAAAACAGCACTTTGAATTATTATATATGATTCTTCCCCAAAACACAAGACAGGAGAAAAGAAGCCGCACACGCATTTTGCGCCGCGGCTTCCCTTTTCTAATTTTTAAAAGAGTACATTCACTTTCAGGTAATTTCCCGGATTTTTTTCGATGTCCCGTACTGCCTGGGCAGCTTCATCCACAGAAACCACTTTGGTGAGAATTTGATCCATGGGAATCTTTTTCTCATAAATCATGGAAACGGCTTCCTCAAATTCTCCGGCACTGGTTCTGGATCCCCGGATGTCCACTTCCTTTTTAGTAATCAGATCCGTGGGGAACATGGTAGGATTCTTCGGCCAGCCAGTCAGGGCAATCCGTCCTGCGTTTGACACCAGATCCAGCGTCATAAGAATCGCCGCATTGGCTCCGGAAGCTTCCATCACCACTTCCGCTTTTCTACCGCCTGTGTATTTCAAAATCAGCTCCTCCACCGAATCTTTGGCTGAATTGATCACATAGGGCACGCCCAGTTTTTTCGCCAATTCCAGCCGCTCTGGCACAATGTCCAGAAGAATGGGAACAGCTCCGTAGGACAGGGCTGCCAGTGCTGCCATCAGTCCGATGGTTCCCGCACCGATCACGGCAATGTGTTCCCCTTTTTTCAGCTGGGTTCTATGAAGGCCGTGAAGGGCAATGGTCAGCGGTTCCGCCATGGGAATGTATTTCCAGTCCATGTCATCTGGCACCTTCACCAGCATATCTGCCGGGTGGCAGAAATATTCTGACATGCCGCCATCCACATGAACGCCCAGAACATGCAGATCCTCACAGCAGTTGGTACGCCCGATGCTGCAGGGATAGCAGTGTCCGCAGTACAGATACGGATCTACAATCACCTTGTCTCCAGCTTTGATGCCTTTTTCATTTTCCGGAATGGACAGGACTTCTCCAGCAATTTCGTGGCCAATGATTCTGGGATACGTTACCAGGTTGTTGGTTCCACGGTACGCTCCAATATCAGATCCACAAATCCCTGCACTTTTTACACGGATCAGTGCCTCGCCTGCTTTCGGCTGCGGCATTGCAGTTTCTACCTCTTCAATCTCATACGGCTTTTCCAGTTTGATTGCTTTCATTTCAGTCCCTCTCCTTCCCGGTCTTCCCATCCTGCTGTCTCGATTTTCCACAGAACAGGCCTTTTCAAAATTCCTGTCTTTTTCAGCTGATACTCATAAGACCAGCTGTCCTCTTCTGTCCGCCATGCATTGGGGTCGAAATAGACTTCCTGCTCATCGCAGTCATGAATGGCTCCAAATGTATTAACTCTGCTTCCGAATGCTCGAATCCCAAGTGTATGTACTCCGGATTTTTCAATTTTCAATCTGCATGTATAGGGCGCAAATGCGATTATTCCTGCATGCTTTCCATCCAATTCTACCTCTAAAACCGGTGCCCGGAATTTGCTTACCTGAACCTCATACAGTCCTTTTTCCAGTTCCAGAGTTTCCTCGTAAACGGCACTTCCTCCGTAAAACGGCATCCCCTGCTCTGTAAGAGAACCATACCACCCTTCCTCTCTCCAGGGAGCAAGTACTGCCTGATCTCCCTGTACTCTGACGGAGAATATACCTAATATATAGCAGGCTTCCAGATTTGTTTTTGCTGTAAATGGAATCACCACCCGAAGAATATTGGCTCCCTGTTTCAAAGTTCCAAGCACTGTTTTGGGAATTGCCGGATCAACGTAGTATCCCTCTGGTTTCTTTTCCACTGGTTTCCCGTTGAGGAAAAGCTGTACCCCTGCCAGTCCTTCCATAGCCAGCCATATATCCGAGATTTCTGTCTCTGAAAAGATTTCATACGTCAATGTCACAGGAATACTTCTGATTTCTTCCTCTTTCTGAACCCATGGCTGTGCATAGGCTGCCTTTCTTCTTGGATATCCCAGAATATCTCGAATCTCATTGTCCAACCGGAGGATTTCTTCTTCCGGCTCTGCAGCTCTGCCTTCTATCTGCCAGGATGCCTTATCCAGAACAAGCACATTGGGCTCGTCCCGTTTCAAAATCACCCGTGGATGCCTGTTTTTGCAGACCTTCCTCTTTTCTTCCAGCGCTGATCTCTCACCGCTCTTTGTACTTTCGTCAGCCGAATCAGGAATCATCCGCAGCAGCAGGCTGTCCTGTCCGTTCAGCTCTGTCCGGAACTCTGTCTTTCCTTTTCGAATCTGGCTTTCCAGTTCCTGTTTTTCTCCGGTAAGGGTGTTCCACAATTCCACACGGTATGCGCCGGTCAGCGCAATTTTTACTTTATCAGACAGTACCAGATCCGGATTTCCAAGGGGTTTTCCGTTGGCAATGAAAATCCAGTTTTCCCCTTCCCACTGCCGCATCTGATACAGATATTTTTCGGTACGTTCCCCATCCCAGTTTTTCTTGTGGTTTGGTTTCTTTAAAAATTTCGGGCCGTCATAATGGATGTCCACCTGACGGTACGGCTCCAGCTCTGTCAGCAGACGGTTCCTGGAAAATGGAATGCAGGTACATTTCTTTGCCGTCTCTGCCGCCGCTTTTGACGGACCTGCATCCACAAGTGCTGGAATTTCTCCCAGGAAAATCACCTGTTTTCCCCGTTTCCGGAAATCTTCCAGCACATCCAGAGTGGTCTGGCGGATGGTGTGCATTCCCGGAACAATCAGCACTTCATAGTCCATGACGCCGATCTTTCCATCCTGGTACTGGTCTTTTAACAGCGATTCTGAAACATAATCATAATCCAGCAGATCAAACAGCAGCCATTCCGTAATCTCTTTGAAATGTTCTTCCATCTCTGCCCGTTCCTGGCCAGTCTGCTGGTTGGGGCCAAATTTCAGCCAGTAAGATTCCACCGGATGAAGAACCCCGATTTTCACCACCGGTGTTCCCCGGGTCAGAACGGTATTGACTCTGGCAAAATGATCTTCCACCATCTTGTAATGTTCATACCAGGGTGACTGAAAACCAATGGACGCCGGATAATCCCGTTTCGCCTCTCCGCCCATGCTCATCCACGTGAGATGGGGCACCCGCAGGGTAATTCCAAGGGCTGCCAGCCAGTCTCCCTGAAGCTTATGTCTCCTGAAATCAAAATCCCAATTGGTCACTCCGTAAATTTCTCCGGCGCATCCTTCCCGTCCATACTGATGGGCCACGCTCTGGGCCTGTTTTGCAGTGGAATATTCTCTCTGGTCACACAGCATATCAATGCCCGGCATGGTAAAACCCCTCAGATTCCGCATCACTTCTCCCAGCGCCCTGGTCTGAGAATACAGCGTAGGCTCCTCCATCATGTGCCCGCACAGGGAAATGCCGTGTTCCTCGCACCATTTTCCCACCTGGTCACTGTAAGAAGAAGCAAACCGTTCTGCCACATGATCGTGATAATGATATCTGATGACTGAAACCTTTCCATCCGGCAACTCCCACAAAAGTTCCGGCACATGATCAAGCAGGCTTTCCCCGTAAGTTTTCTGATAGGTTTCCTCAAAATCATCCGTAAAGGGAAGGAGTACATCCTGTTTTCCTTCCGGAAATCCCAGAAATTGTTTGTGCGCAAACTGAGGCTCATCCGTAAAAATCGAAGGAATGACCTCTCCGAATTTTTCTCCCACTGTCTGAAAATATACCTCATGGGTCAGCCGCAGAAATTCTTGGATGGCTTTTGGATTTAAACTGTCTACATACGCCTGGTTGTTGAACCAGGGACTGTTTCCTGCAATTTCATAATATACATACCAAATGGTTTCTCCCTGTTCTACTTTTGTATCTTCCCCACAAAGTTCATAACTTTTCAAGCATCCATTTTCATCCAGCCAGATCCGGAATGCCTCCAGAAAGTTTCCCGTTCCATTGGAAAAGGTGGGCGCGCAGGAATCGTATTTCCCTTCCGGAACTTCTCTGGTTCCCTTTCGAAACGGTGTCACCACCAGATAACGGCTTCGGTACTCTGGATTTTTTGTCACCTTTCCTCCGGCATAGCCGGACGGCCACCGATCTTCATCATACAGGCAGGCTTTCATACCCTTTTCCTCTGCTTTTTCCACACAGGCTTTCACAATGTCCAGAAATTCCGATCCCATATATTCCGTGTCCAGCCCCACTCTGGTGTGCATGTGGAAACCGCCCATACCCATTTTTTCAAACTGGTCAATCTGACGCAGGGCTTCTTCTTTATCCAGCTTTGTATTCCAGGCCCAGAAGGGAGCGCCCCTGTATGCGCTTCCTGGATGCTCAAACAATTCTTCTGTAAATGCTTCTTTTCCGTACCGCATAGGGTTTCCTCCTTATCAGCCTTTCACAGCTCCTGCTGTAATGGATTCCACAAAGGTTCTCTGTGCACACAAAAACAGAATGACAAAGACAATGGCGCTGGCAGACAATGCTGCAAATACCGGCGTATAGCCTAAAATACTGGTCTGGTCTCTTAAGGTCGCAATTCCAACCGACAGAGTGTAGCGGCTGGTGTTGCTGATGGAAGTCAAAGACCACATGTACTCGTTCCATGCGTTCATGCCGCCTAAAATTGCAAGGGTTGTCAAAATTGGTTTTGCCAGCGGCACCACAATGCTGATCAGCACTTTCGGTGTATTGCATCCGTCGATTCTGGCCGCTTCGATGACTTCATCCGGAATGTTGTTGAAATAGTTGGTGGCCAGCACCAGTCCAAGAGGTGCAAATCCCTGATAATACGGGAACACAATGGCTGCCAGGGTATTCTGAATGTTCATATTTAATACCTGCAGATACATGGGCAGCAGAATGATGGGTGTCGGAATCAGCATATTGATAAGGATGAAATAATAGAAGAATTTTTTGAATTTCATCTTCAATTTGGAAAATGCAAAGGCTGCCAGGGTAATCAGCACCAGATCCACTACCAAAGTGGCTGCGGTATTTTTCACGGTGTTGAAGAAGTACAGGCCCAGTTTTCCAGTGGTAAAGGCCGTCTGATAATTTTCAAAATGCAGGGAGCTGGGCAGTGACCAGATGCTCTGCAAAAACTGGGATTCACTTTTAAAGGATTGGAGGATGACCCAGATCAGGGGATACACGGAAACCACCGCATACACTGCAACGATTATAAAAATGATCCCATTCGTGATCTTCTTTCTTGTTTTCTTCATCAGTCTTCTCCTTTCCCTCTTTTCAGCACCTGCAGTCCTACCGTGGCCGCGATCATCACTACCATCATCACAATGGATGCTGCGGTAGCAGTACCAAATTTCTGCGTCTGGAATGCAGTGCGGTAAACATAAGAAGTCATTACCTCGGATGCTCCGCCCGGACCTCCCTGGGTCATGATCCATACCATATCGAAAGCTCGAAGGTCATTGGTGACTGTCAGCATAATCAGGGTAATAAAGGTTGGTTTCAGATACGGAAGAATGACGAAACGCAGTTTCTGGAAAGAACTTGCACCGTCGATGTCTGCCGCTTCCAGATAATCTCTGGACATGGTCATAATGTTAGCATACAGGATCAGCATATTGAAAGGAATGGTACGCCAGATCCACGTTATGGTAATCGCCGGGAGGGCGGTATTTTTCTGTGACAGCCAGGCCTGGGCAAGGTTTCCAAGTCCCACAGCCTCCAGAATCTGGTTGATGGGGCCGATATTCGGATCATATAAAATTCTCCAGATACTTCCTACAACAACCATAGAAATCAGATAAGGGATAAACAAACACGGGAATAATACGTTCTTTAACCGGATTCCCTGGTACAGCACGTATGCCAGAAGAAATCCAATGAGTAAGGAAAAGATCAGGTCAGCACCGATCAGTTTGAAAGTATTGAGAAATGCGGTGTAAAATTTCCGGTCACTTAAAACCTTCGTATAGTTATCAAATCCGACAAAATCTTTCAGCGGACCAATGCCCTTGTACTTGTACAGGCTGATCCGGATCGCATTTGCAAATGGTATGTACAAAAAGATGATAAACACCAAAATGGTCGGCAGGATCAGAAGATATGCAGGGATGCTTTCCCGGATCTCTGACATTAAACTCTTTTTCTGTCTGGATTTCATAAGAATCTCCTTTCCACAATCACATCGTTTTCCGGCATATCCGGGGTAGTACTCGATCACACGGATTGTTCCGTGCTTCGCACTCCTACTGTATTTTGGCAAACAGAAAAGCGGACAGCCACTATCCCTCCATCCGCTTTTTCTGTTTTACACCTATTCCGACTATCTTTGTCGCCAGGTCAGCTTCTATCAGCCCTTGGTATCCTCATAAATAGTCTGAAGTTCACTGGTTACATAGTCCAGATCATAGTCGCCCAGCAGGTAATTTGGAAGCAGGTCTTTCATAAAGGCTTCGTTGATCTCAGTGTTCAGAGTGGTGGGAACCATCGTCTCCGGACAGAAGCCGCCTTCTGCTGCCTTTGTAAAGCCTGCCATCAGCTGTTCAGCCTGAGGATCTGCTTCTACATTGTTCAAACCGGAATTGGAATATTTCAGCACATCACTGGATGTAAACATAGTCTTGGAAGTCAGGAATTTCACCAGTTTCAGAGCTGCATCTTTGTTCTCGGCTGCAGAGCTGATACCGAAGATGTTGCTGGATCCACCTAAAGATCTTGGCTCCAGACCTGCGATACCAGGAAATGCGAAAGTTGCCAGGGACATATCTTCCGGTGCATTCTGCAGGATGTACTCCAGCTTGTCCGGTGCGATGAGGAACTGAGCCAGTTTCTTCTGGCAGAACATCTGCTGCATGGTTTCCAGCTCAGCAGTGATTCCATTCTCCGGCAGATAGCCTTTGTCCCACAGATCTTTGTAAGCTTCCAGACCTTTCTTTACACTTTCAGATTCAAAGGTCATGGTACCATCGGTCCATGCAGCAGGATCTGCTTCCAGTTCTTCTCTGCAGTACTGATCCCAGAACAGACGTGCATACCAGTCAAGCCAGTTCACCTGTAAAGACAGCGGCACATAGCCGGCTTCTTTCAACGATTCGCAGTTGCTCATAAAGGTGTCCCAGTCCTGCGGCTCGGTCAGCCCCAGCTCATCGTACAGGTTCTTGTCATACAGAACAGCGATGGTGGTCATGGAGAAAGGAACACCATAAATGCCTTCCTCATCCTCACCCAGAGTTACTTTCATGGCATTTTTGTAATTGTCCATCAGTGCTTCAATGAAAGTGTCTTCCCATACGGCATCTTCTTCATAGTTTTGACCTTTCAGATCCTCGGAAATATCCATCAGCAGACCCTGATCCACTTGATCTTTGATGTAAGCACTCTGAGTCCAGAACACATCCGGAACTTCACCGGCTGCTGCCAGTGCAGAAAATTTTGCAGAATAATCATTTCTGGAAACATACTCGTAATCCACTTTGATTCCAGGGTTCTGCTCCTCAAACAGTGCCATTGCCTCTTCGCTTACCAACGGATTGGTGGTCAGAATGCGGATGGTGGTTTCTTCCTCTGCAAATGCCGGAATTCCTCCCAGAGTTCCTGCTGCCATCAGTGCGCTCATTGCTGCTGCGGTTAATTTCAAAGACATTTTTTTCATAGTTTTTTCTTCCTCCTTGTTCTTCTCCTTGTAAGAGTGATTTTTACTTTTGGTTCCTGTTTTTGCCGGCTTTGTCTATGCCATGTGACCCATTGCTTTCTTCTTTCCGGCTGTAGCTTTTCAATTTTACCACAGCCTTTTCGTTTGATTCTCTGCCCGTCTATTCTGCCTCATTTATTCCGTCTTTCTTTTCCGGGATTTTCTCCCTTTTGTTGTCCCCCTCTCTTACATACTAGTATACAAGATGATTGAAAAAATTTTTTCTTCCCAGCCTGGGAATCAAAACCAGGCTGGATGAAGAATCATCACGTTTCAAAATACTCCGGATATTTCTGCCGGATAATCTCTGCATCTCCGTAGATCTTCGTAATATGATTCTCCATTGCTTTTTCTATGCGGACGGAATCTTTTTCCTTTAAATACTCAATGATTTTGTAATGCTCTTCCAATACCCGATCCCATTGAAACTTATCTTTCAGTTTCAGGTAACGAATACGCTCCTGGTCAGCGCTGATGCCCTGCATACACTGCCACACCCGCTTCAGGCCGCTCTTGCTGAAAATAATCTGATGAAACTGGTTGTCCAACTCCAGAACTTCCTGCAGTTTGTTATTCTCCAGACAGAACTTCTGCTGATTCACATTGCACTCCAGCAAAAATAAGTCTTCCTTTTTAAACTCCTCGCAGGCCTTCTTAGCTGCCTCCACTTCCAGAAGCTTTCTCATAAAACTGGCTTCCCGCACACGCTTCATGTTGATCTTTGACACGTATGTGCCTCGCTGGGGATACACTTCCAAAAGTTCCTCTCCTACCAAAATCCCAATGGCCTCCCGGATGGGTGTTCTGCTTACTGCAAAGACCTCTGCGATATTCTTTTCGCTGATGAAATCTCCCGGCTTTAGCCGATTATAAATGATGTTCTTTCGAAGATTACGGTAGAGGTACTGTTTCGTGGACTCTGACTTTTTCTTCTTCTCAATGAAGATGTCCATTTCTGTCGTTTTATCCATACATTCCTGTCTCCCTCGCTTTACTTGTATACTAGCATTCATGTTGCTTCCTGTCAACTCTCTTTCTTCGTTTTTCCGTCATTTCGCCCAATCGCATAATTTTTACTTCTTTTTTTTGTGTATTCTGCACAGTTTCTTCCCTTAGGTTATCGCGGCCTTTCCTTTCCACTTCGACTGGTACCGAACAAACACAACTGGCATTTCGCACTGCCAAACTCTTGTGCAGGCACAAACTTTGGCTCGTTGTGTCACGAAAAAAAGGAGGCAGCGCATCAGCGCTGTCTCCTCTTGATGTAATCAATCACTGCTTCTACGGTTTCGTCTATTCCCAGGCGGCTGCTGTTAATACTCAAATCATAGTTTCGGGAGTCGCCCCATTTCCCTTCACTGTAGTAGTTATGGTATGTTTTTCTCTTCTTATCTTTCTTGCGGATCAGTTCTTTTGCCTCATCCCTGGACAGATCATCCACTTCCATAATTCTCTGGATCTTTGCCTCCATATCTCCCAGAATGAAGATGGTGATCAGTCCCGGATAACCTTTCAGGACTTTTTCCGAACACCGTCCAACAACCACAAAAGACTCGCCTGATTCTGCCTTTCCTTTCAGGAAATCAAACTGCATCTTTGCGATGTTTTCGGAAGGCGAATTGCTGTAGCCCTTTACTGTTCTGGAAATCAGACGGTTTTTCGGCACTTCATCGTATTTCTCCAGCAGCTGTGCGTCAAAATCCTTTTCTCCTGCAATCTCTCTTAAAAGATTGTGGTCATACAGCGGAAGTCCAAATTCTTTGGCCAGTTTTTCTGCAATCACATGACCACCGCTTCCAAACTCACGTCCTACAGAAATAATCATCTGTTTCTCTCCCATTTTTCATACCTCCCTAGAAATATCTTACAACAATGCAGATCATGGAAATCACCATAACGATCACAGTCGCCGGAACTGCTGTCTTACAGTAAGTACCCCAGCTTACCGGATGTCCGTTTTTCGCTGCAACGGAAGTACCTACAACATTGGCAGATGCTCCAATAGGTGTCGCGCTTCCTCCTACGTCAGTACCCATGGCCAGGGCCCAGGACAGAACTGCCAGGTTTACATTGCTTGTCTCAGCCAGACTCTTGATAACCGGAATCATGGTAGCTGCAAACGGAATGTTATCAATAAATGCGCTGGCAATCGCGGAAATCCACATAATGATCATTGCCATTGCGATACCATTTCCACCACTGATCTTTTCAATAAAAGATGCAATGATGTTCAGGATGCCGGTCTGCTCCAGACCTCCTACCACTACAAACAATCCTATAAAAAACAGCAGCGTCTTATAATCCAGACCTTTTAACAGTTTCATTGCATCTTTTCCAGCTGCGATCAGTGTTACTGCTGCGATCAGCACACCGATAAATGCTACAGTAAGACCGGTCTGTGCGTGAGTCACCAGAAGTACCACGGCACACAGAAAGATCACACTGCTGATAGCAAAGCCACGCTTATCTGTAATGGCTTCTTTGGGATCCGGGCAGTTAATGGGAACTCCGCCCTTACTTCCTGCAGTCAGTTCTTTACGAAATGCAAAGTAAAAATAAATCAGGATCACAAACAGGGAAATCAGTGCAATCAGGCCTGTATTGGTGATGAAATCTGCGAAAGAATATCCCAGTGAAGTACCAATGATAATGTTTGGCGGATCTCCGCACATGGTAGCCGATCCTCCCAGGTTTGCACAGAATACTTCTGACAAAATCATGGGAACCGGATTAAATTTCAAAAGCTGAGCCAGTTCTACCGTAACAGCTGCCAGAAACAGGATTACGGTGATGCTGTCAATGAACATTGCAAGTATCGTAGACATGATCATAAAGGTGATAAAGATCGGAATAACCTGATACTTTACAGCCTTTGCGATGGTCATACAAAGCCAGCGGAAGAAGCCTGCTCTTGCCATACCTTCTACCATGATCATCATACCTGCGATAAAGAGAATCGTTGCCCAGTTGATACCACTGGAACTTTCTGCTGACTGTCCTGCTTCATACCAGAAACCCACGGTAAAAATGTTCCGGACATTCAGTGTTTCCATTGCTGCGCTCATACTGTGCATTCCCAGTCCGAAAACTAGGATAAAGGTTGCACAGGCACACAGCAGAGTCACAATGTGGCGCTCGATCTTATCCATAATGATGAGAAGAAACATCACCAGAAAGATCGCTACAGCCAAAATCTGTGCTGTCATTTGTTCCTCCCGTCCGAACAGAAAAAAAACAACAAATGTACTCATTCCTCCGCACTGAATAAGTCACATTTCTTGCCTTCTGCCTGTTCTTTTTTACTTCTTTTCTTTTGTTTCGCTATGTATTATAGCAAACTGTTCTGGCCATTACAAGGTTTTTCTTTGCAAAACAGGCACGAAGTTTATTCCTCCGTGCCTGCATCTTCTTTATTCCAGATATAAAAATGGATCTACCGGCTCTCCATCTTTTTTCATTTCAAAGAAAAGGTTGCTTCCTTCTTTGCAGTAATATTTTGTTGGCTCGCTGATATATCCAAGCAGCTGGCCAGTTTCCACCACATCTCCTTCTTTTACTGCAAGCTCTTTTAACTGACCGTAAATCAATTCATAATTATTTCCCAAATTC
Organism: uncultured bacterium; assembly: GCA_905214955.1. Classification (GTDB taxonomy): domain Bacteria; phylum Bacillota; class Clostridia; order Lachnospirales; family Lachnospiraceae; genus Limivivens. Next base: position 9,574 of record CAJMON010000054.1, on the reverse strand, counting down.
AGCGTCAGAGTAGTTCCTGTCTCATCTTCCACAGAAATCTTTTCTACAATTCCTTTAGCTGCTGCCACCACCTGATTTCCTACGTTACTGCCAATTACCAGCGCCGGATTGTACTTGTACTGGTTTAAGGTTTCAAAATAAACCGTGGAATTCATGCTGTAATCCATCAGCAGATTTCCTGCCACCGGCCAGGCCAGCGGCGTAGTGTCTTCATAACTGACCGTTGGATTGATCACAGACAGTTCTGCCTGCACCTGTCCGGAAGATGCTGCAGCAGCATCTTCTGCCTGATCTGTTTCACCATCAGCTGTCTTTTCTCTTCCGTCTTCTGTTCCATTTTCAGTACCGTCCACATCTCCAGTTTTTTCTGTGTCCCCAAGCTCTGCCGTCGCATCGTCACTGGCAGCCATCCTAGCCGCTGCTTCGGATTCCGCTGCTGCCAGCTCTTCCTGGGCTTTCTGCCGTTTCTGGGCTTCTTCTTCCTTGATCCGGGCGTTCTGTTCCTCCAGCTGCCGCTGTTCTTCCTGGGTTTTCTGAATCGCATCCATCGTATAAAATGTGGCAAATCCAGCCGCCGCCACCAGACACAGACTGGTAATCAAAATAGCACCCTGCCTGGAAATCCCATGCCTGTCCTCTTCTGACCAAGGCCGCTTTCCGCCTGAAACATGATTATCCGTCTCCGGTATCACCTCATGATCCGTGCTCCGCATTCCTTCCTCAGAATTTGGCTCCTGATCTCTTGGCTTCTCCTGTTTCCTTTCACCATAGGTTTCTTCACTGTATTTTTTTTCGTTATAGCTGTTTTCTTCATTTCTATTCTGCATACATTCCACCTCATATTTTCCTGAATTCATTCCGTTTTCCGTTCCTTCATAGCATTGCCTGAAATGAAATTTTTATGCAGCTCTCCGAATTTTGGACAAAAGAAAACAGACCACCCGCAGCTTTTTGCCGCAGATGATCTGCCTTTTTATTTTTCTGTTTTAATCAATCAGCCTTTGATGGTCACTTTGTCCAGATGCCAGATCTCATCCACATACTGCTGGATGGTACGGTCGGAAGTGAATTTTCCGGCGCAGGCCATGTTCATCATAGCCATTCTTGCCCAGCCCTTCTCATCGCGGTAAGCAGCTTCTACTTTCTCCTGTGCCTGTGCATAGGACTTAAAGTCTGCCAGAATGAAGTAGGTATCTGCGCGGTCGCTGCTCTTGGTGTTCAGCAGAGAATCATAGATCTCGCGGAAACGTTCCGGATCATCCGGAGCATATTCACCATTGATCAGCTGCATCAGCACGCGGCGGATATCCTGGTCATTGTTGAAGTAATCGGTAGGACGGTAGCCGCCGTTCTGCTCATAGTTCATAACTTCCTGTGCAGTCAGACCGAAGATAAATGCGTTCTCCTCGCCTACTTCCTGAACAATCTCTACGTTTGCACCATCCATGGTTCCCATAGTCGGCGCACCATTCAGCATGAACTTCATGTTTCCGGTACCGGATGCTTCCTTACTTGCAGTAGAAATCTGCTCAGAAACATCTGCTGCAGCAAAGATCAGCTCTGCGTTGGATACACGGTAATCCTCGATAAAGACTACTTTCAGTTTTCCGTTCAGAGAAGCATCGTTGTTGATCACATCTGCAACGGAGTTGATCAGTTTGATGGTCAATTTTGCACGGCGGTATCCGGCTGCTGCCTTCGCACCAAAGATGAATGTTCTGGGATAGAAATCCATTTCCGGATGATCTTTCAGCTTGTTGTACAGATACATCACGTGCAGAATGTTCATCAGCTGACGTTTGTACTCATGCAGACGTTTTACCTGTACGTCAAAGATAGAACGGGGATCTACATCGATGCCGTTGTGCTCTTTGATGTATTTTGCCAGACGAACTTTGTTCTGGTATTTGATGTTCATGAATTCCTGCTGTGCCTTCGGATCGTCCACATACAGTTTCATCTTGGAAATCTGCGGCAGATCTGTGATCCACTCATCACCGATGTGTGCAGTTACCCATTTTGCCAGCAGCGGATTGGCATGAAGCAGGAAACGTCTCTGCGTAATACCATTGGTCTTATTGTTGAACTTCTCCGGCATCATCTCATAGAAATCTTTCAGCTCACGCTTCTCCAGAATCTCAGTATGCAGGGCAGCTACGCCGTTTACAGAATATCCTGCAGCGATTGCCAGATGAGCCATTTTTACCTGGCCATCATAGATAATTGCCATTTTACGGATCTTCTCTTCGTTGCCCGGATACATGGCGCGGATCTTCTCACAGAATCTGCGGTTAATCTCTTCCACAATCTGATATACACGAGGCAGCAGTCTGGAGAACAGCTCGATGGGCCATTTTTCCAGAGCCTCAGCCATGATGGTGTGGTTGGTGTATGCACAGGTCTTTGTGGTAACATCCCATGCTTCATCCCACTCCAGGCCTTCCTCATCCAGAAGAATACGCATCAGCTCGGCAACTGCTACTGTCGGATGGGTATCATTCAGCTGGAAGGTTGCTTTTTCATAGAATTTTCTGATATCAGAATGTTTCTTTTTGTATTTGGCAATGGCCTCCTGAACACTTGCAGAAATGAAGAAATACTGCTGTTTCAGACGCAGCTCTTTACCTGCGTAATGCTCATCTGCCGGATACAGAACTTCTACAATATTCTTTGCCAGATTCTGCTGTTCAACAGCACGCATATAATCGCCCTTGTTGAAAGAATCCAGCTGGAAATCATCGATGGCTTCTGCATCCCATACACGCAGGGTATTAACAATGCCATTATTATATCCTACAATCGGGAAATCAAAAGGTACGGCACGTACAGACTGATAACCTTCCTGGATAAATTTGTTCCGCTGAGTTGCCGGATCGTACTCTACACGTACATAACCGCCAAATTTTACTTCTTTGGCGTATTCCGGACGGCGCAGCTCGAAAGGATTTCCATCTTTCAGCCAGTTATCCGGCACTTCTACCTGATAACCGTCTTTGATTTTCTGTTTGAACATACCGTAACGGTAACGGATACCACAGCCATAAGCGGCATATCCCAAAGTTGCCAGAGAATCCAGGAAGCAGGCTGCCAGACGGCCAAGTCCACCGTTTCCAAGAGCTGCATCCGGCTCCTGATCTTCGATCACATTCAAGTCAAATCCCAGCTCTTCCAGAGCATCTTTTACTTCATCATACTCCGTAAGGTTAATCAGGTTGTTTCCAAGGGCACGGCCCATCAGGAACTCCATAGACATGTAGTAAACGATCTTGGGATCGTCTTCTTCATACTGCTGCTGAGTTTTCATCCAGTTTTCGATAATCGTATCCTTTACAGCATAGGACACTGCCTGGAAAATCTGCTGCTTGGTAGCTTCATCCAGATTTTTCCGGTACAGTGATTTCACATTCTCTTTTACCTCTGCAATAAATGCCTTCTTATCAAGTTTTTCCATTTTTTCCTCCTGTCTCCCTGAACATTCTTCCCCTCCGCCGAAGCGGAGGGTGGAAAATGCCTAGATTACTGACGTTTTACTCCCATGGTCACATTCTCACCGTTGATATTCCAGTCTTTCACATAACCATCTGTTTCACCCAGCACAACCTCATCTGCCAGTACCTCAGACTGAACTTCGGCACGGTTTTTCTCCAGAATCTCCAGAATCTTGGCATTGTCTTTTGCATAAACCTTGATCCGGTCGGTCACTTCAAATCCGGCTTCTTTACGCATGGTCTGAATCTTGCTGATCAGCTCACGCACAAAACCTTCTTCAATCAGTTCATCCGTCAGGTTGGTATCCAGGACAACCGTGATATTGTTATCCTGCTCGGATACATAACCTTCTGTCTGTGCTGTTTCAATGAGTAAATCTTCTTCTAATAATACAACTTCTTCGCCATCAATGTCAAGTTTCAGCTGTCCGTTGGCACGAAGCTCATCCATTGCTTTGTTTCCGTCCAGAGTCGGCAGAACCTGGCGGATCTTATTCAGAAGTTTTCCATATTTCGGTCCTACTGTACGCATCTGCGGTTTGAAAGAATAGGAGGTAAAGTCGCGTACATCGTCCGTAAACATAACTGCTTTTGCATTCAGTTCGTCTTTGATGATATCTGCAAAATAATCTGCAAGCACAATCGGTGCTTTTACAAACATCTTTGCGATAGGCTGACGGTTTTTGATATTAGCCGTATTTCTGCAGGCACGTCCCATGACAACGATCTTCAGGACTTCATCCATATCGTTTTCCAGCTCTTTGTCCACATGACTTAAATCTGCCTTCGGGAAATCACACAGATGGATGCTCTCCGGAGCAGTCTTGTCAATGCTGCGCACCAGATTCTGGTAAATGTCCTCAGTCATGAACGGAATCATCGGAGCTGCTGCTTTGCTGACGGTTACCAGTGCAGTGTACAGAGTCATATAAGCATTGATCTTATCCTGCTCCATGCCTTTTGCCCAGAAGCGTTCACGGCTGCGGCGTACATACCAGTTGCTCATGTCATCTACAAAATCCTGCAGTGCTCTTGCTGCTTCCGGAATCTTGTAGGAACCAAGATCGTTGTCCACATCCTGTACCATGGTATTCATCTTGGAAAGCAGCCATTTGTCCATAACAGACAGCTTGTCATAGTCCAGTGTATATTTTGTCGCATCAAATTCATCAATATTCGCATACAGTACAAAGAATGCGTAAGTATTCCACAGGGTTCCCATGAATTTACGCTGTCCTTCCATAACTGCTTTTCCGTGGAAACGGTTGGGCAGCCAGGGTGCGCTGTTGATGTAGAAATACCAGCGGATTGCATCTGCTCCGTAGGTCTGCAGTGCATCGAAAGGATCTACTGCATTTCCTTTGGACTTACTCATCTTCTGGCCATTCTCATCCTGCACATGGCCCAGTACGATAACATTCTGATATGGTGCTTTGTTGAACAAAATGGTAGATTCTGCCAGAAGAGAATAGAACCATCCTCTTGTCTGGTCAACAGCCTCGGAAATGAACTGTGCCGGGAACTGTTTTTCAAATACTTCTTTATTTTCAAACGGGTAATGATGCTGTGCAAAGGGCATTGCTCCTGAATCGAACCAGCAGTCAATTACTTCTGGTACACGGTGCATGGTCTTTCCGCATTTCGGGCAGGGAAGGGTGATGGCATCAATGTATGGACGGTGCAGTTCTACGGTCTTCGCATCCGGGTTGCCGCTCTTTTCTGCCAGTTCTTCTCTGCTTCCAATGGATTCCATGTGCCCGCAGTCTTCACACTGCCAGATGTTCAGCGGAGTTCCCCAGTAACGGTTCCGGCTGATTCCCCAGTCCTGAACGTTCTCCAGCCAGTCGCCAAAACGTCCTTTTCCGATGCTTTCCGGAATCCAGTTGATGGTATTGTTGTTGCGGATCAGGTCCTCTTTCACAGCGGTCATCTTGATGAACCAGGATTCTCTTGCATAGTAGATCAGCGGAGTATCGCAGCGCCAGCAGTGGGGATATTCATGCTCAAATTTGGGTGCATCGTACAGTTTGCCTTCTGCATCCAGGTCTTTGAGTACCATAGGATCTGCTTTCTTTACGAAAACGCCTGCATACGGAGTTTCCGGGGTCAGATTTCCTTTTCCATCTACAAACTGTACAAACGGAAGATCGTAATTACGTCCGATACGTCCATCGTCTTCACCAAATGCCGGAGCAATGTGAACGATACCAGTACCATCAGACATACTTACATAATCGTCGCATACAACGAAATGAGCTTTCTTATGCTGTTTTGCAGCTGCTTCTGCTGCACATGCATACAGCGGCTCATACTCACGGTACTCCAGATCTTTTCCTTTGTAGGTTTCCAGAACTTCATAAGCCGGTGTTCCGTTTTCTTTGTCAGCCAGTTTTCCAAGAATGGTATCCAGCAGCGGCTCTGCCATATAATAGGTATAACCATCTGCAGCTTTTACTTTGCAATAAGTCTCATCCGGGTTTACGCAGAGTGCCAGGTTGGACGGCAGAGTCCACGGTGTGGTGGTCCACGCCAGGAAATATGCATCCTCACCTTTTGCCTTGAAACGTACCACTGCAGAACGTTCTTTTACGGTCTTGTATCCCTGTGCCACTTCCTGTGCGGACAGTGGAGTACCACAGCGCGGGCAGTAAGGAACTACTTTAAATCCTTTGTACAGCAGGCCTTTGTCCCAGATTTTTTTCAGTGCCCACCATTCAGACTCAATGTAATCATCGTGATAGGTAACATACGGATTTTCCATATCAGCCCAGAAACCAACGGTTGCAGAAAAATCTTCCCACATTCCTTTGTATTTCCAGACACTTTCTTTACATTTGTTGATAAACGGAACCAGACCGTATTCTTCGATCTGCTCTTTTCCGTCCAGACCCAGCATTTTCTCAACTTCCAGCTCTACCGGCAGTCCGTGGGTATCCCATCCTGCTTTTCTCGGAACCATTTTACCTTTCATGGTCTGATAACGCGGGATCATATCTTTGATAACACGTGTCAGTACATGGCCAATGTGGGGTTTTCCGTTTGCGGTAGGCGGTCCATCATAAAAGGTATAGGTCTCGCCTTCCTTACGGTTGTCGATACTCTTTTCAAAAATGTGATTTTCTTCCCAGAACTCTTCGATCTTCTTTTCCCTGTCTACGAAGTTCAGATTGGTCGATACTTTTTCGTACATGAGGTTCATCCTTTCTTTTTTGAAACAACAGCGGTGTCTTCGCATTTCAGCCAGCTGCATTCATAAGTTATGAGAAACACTCTTTTCTGGTTTCTCAAATTATCGCGGCATTTACGTCCTGCTCCGGCCGGTGCCAGACAAGCGCCATTGGCGCTTAGCACCACCAAACTCTCGTGCAAACACGGACTTTGGCTCGTTGCTCGCGTAAATCAGAATTGGTCCACCGGACCAATTGTTAATATGCTTGGCAATCAAAAAAGGCGTCGTCCTGTAATAGGACGAACACCTTATAAACACAGCTTCGCTTAACCACCTGTCACAACATACTATCATATGTGTTCCCTGTAACGGGGGAATTCCGTCAGAACTTACTCTTTTTCAGTTCGAAACTCCGAAGTGATCTTCTGCATGATCTACTGACGCCGGGCTTCCACCCCTCCCGGCTCGCTGTGGCGTTCTTCCATGCCTACTCTCTTCTTCATCGTCTTTTCATCGTTCACATGCCGTTATTATATAGTAGCTTTTCTGCAAAAGTCAAGTAAAACTTGTCCCTATATTCCCCTGTGGACAGTTTTCAGAACATCTGCTATAATTTCCTTATAAGAAGCGGGAAACCGCGGTTATTTTTTCCTATTATATACTCACCGGATTTTACCGGAAATTTTTACAGAAAAGGAGATTTTTATTATGGTATACAAGACAAAAGGAACCTGCGCACAAGCAATCGAATTCGAATTAGATGGCGATATCATCAAAGAAGTACAGTTCATTGGCGGCTGCAGTGGAAATACCCAGGGTGTTGCTGCACTGGTAAAAGGCATGAAAGCAGAAGATGCCATTGCCAAACTGGAAGGAATTCGCTGCGGTTACAAACCAACCTCATGTCCAGACCAGCTGGCTCAGGCTCTGAAGCAGGCGCTGAACAAATAATATTTGCTAACTTCCAGGCTTATTTAAACTTTGAATTTATCCCTCTTCTATTACCTATCACATCCGATAATTATTCACCCTCGAAGGCGGGATACTGCAAAAAGTACCTGGTGTTTGGCTTTTCTTTGTGCCAATCTGCCAGGTACTTTTTCTTTTTATCTATCCCATTTATCGCAAAGCGAATTGATCTGTCCCATAAACTTCGCCAGATCTTTATTGGCTCCGCCCTCATTATGCCGAATGACGGTAAGCAGGCGCTGTCCAGCTGCCCACAGTCTTGCAAACGCGGTGTTTCCTCTGGCTTCTTTGGGCTTTCCTGTCTCCGTTTTCTGAATCCGCACAGGTTCTCCGGCTTTTTCCCATTTCCCCTGTTTCAGATCGAACACGGCTCCACTGTACGGTGCTTCTGCATCCAGCCCCAATTCATCCCTCAGCCTGCCTGCAAAAAGCTCCGCTGTTTTATCCTCGCCATGATTTACAAACACTTTTTTCGGCCTGCCGCCGGCATCCTCAGATCCAAATTCTTTGATCCACTTCATCAGTCCCCGGTTGTCCGCATGGCCGCTGATTCCCGGAAGTGTTTTGATATCTGCACAGATCTCAATTTCTTCTCCGAACAGCCGCACTTTTGTGGCTCCTTCCAGAATCGATCTGCCCAGCGTTCCCACAGCCTGATATCCTACAAATAATATCGTACATTCTGGTCTCCAGAGATTGTGTTTTAAATGATGCCGGATTCGTCCTGCCTCACACATTCCGCTGGCAGAAATGATCACTTTGGGTTTCATATCAAAGTTAATCTGCTTGGAATCTTCGCTTGTTACTGAAGTTCTCAGCCCTGGAAATCCAATGGGGTTGATTCCCTTGTTCACCAGCTCCATTGCTTCCTCATCAAAATCATCCCACATGTGTTTCTGAAAGATCTGAGTCGCTTCTACCGCCAAAGGACTGTCCACATACACTTCGAATTCCTCATGCCGCTGTATCATATGATCTTCTTTGATTTTACGGATGAAATAAAGAATTTCCTGTGTTCTGCCCACCGCGAAAGAAGGAACCACCACATTTCCGCCTCTGTCAAATGTCGTCTGTATAATATTTGCCAGTTCTTTCACATAATCCGGAGTACTGTCTCCATGGCTTCTGTCTCCGTATGTGGATTCCATCACCACATAATCTGCACTCTTCACATACTGCGGATCTCTGATCAGCGGCTGATGTACATTCCCAATATCGCCGGAAAATACAATCTTCTTCTCTGTATCTTCCTCTTTGATCCAGATTTCAATCGACGCGGATCCCAGCAAATGGCCTGCATCCACAAATCGTACCTGGATTCCACTTGTGATTTCCTGTACTGTATTATAAGGAAGTCCACATAAACATCGAATCGCACCTTCTGCATCGTTGATATCATACAGTGGAACCACTTCTTCCTTACCTGCCCGGCGTCCTTTCCGGTTTCTCCATTCCGCTTCAAACATCTGAATATGTGCACTGTCACGCAGCATAATTCCGCACAGATCTTTTGTTGCTTCCGTACAGTAAATTGTTCCCCGAAATCCCTGCTGATACAGAAGCGGCAGTTTGCCGGAGTGGTCAATATGGGCATGTGTCAGAAGCACCATATCAATTTCGCTTGCCGGTATTGGTATTTCCTGATTTTCAAATTCATCTGGTCCCTGTTCCATACCACAGTCAATTAAAATATGTTTTCCACATGCCTGCAGATAAGAACAGCTTCCTGTTACTTCATGGGTCGCTCCCAGAAATGTTAGTTTCATAGGCTACACTCCCTTCAAGGCATCTATCATAGAGCTCTACACTTTGAAAACGGATTACGAATGTCCGCTTTGCCTCTATTTTTATGTCTTTAGTATAACCTATTTTTATTAAAAATGACAGTTTTTTATTCAATTTTTTTAAACTTTTACACACAATTTTCTTTAACTATTTTTATGCAATT
>CAJMON010000053.1 GCA_905214955.1 uncultured bacterium | reverse complement strand
CCAAATAAAATTTCAAAAACAGTCTTAAAAATGCAAGCATTTTACACCTGTTTTGTGAAATTTTGCTTGGCTCTGAACAGTTAGAAAATAAAAATAAACTGCCGTCAGACACAGGGGGTTAAAAGCCACTGTGCCTGGCGGCGTTTCTATTTTCTGTTCGGAGGTATCGGAATCTTCAGGAGGCAGCCAGAGAGGGAGCCAGATAGAAAAAACGCCTGGAAGAAGCGCGTATGAGGGCGAATCAGGCAGGAAAAGTCAAAGCACTGTTTCTTCCAAAAGATAACTACTCGATGAACGATCCTGTGGAAAGACGAGCGGATCCTGGTGGAACCGAAAAAAACAATATACAAAGGCACGGTGACGGATACCGGTATTGGTGTGAATCCCAAATACCTGGAGCATATTTTTGAGCCATTTTCCTGCTTATTGAGAAAATATTTGATAAAGATTATCAAAAAGAAAGTTTCCTGTTGACAAATGAGTTAGTCAATGGTAATCTTTAAAATGACGAGAGGTTAGAAAATTCTAACCGTTTTTTAAGCGTCGGCAGTTAGAGTTTCCTTACTTTTTAAGGAGCAACAAATACGATCAGATTTAAGAGGAGTGGTGATGATGCCCTTAACTATGGCGAAAGCTGGAGAAAAAAACACAATCAAAAAAATCGGCGGAAAGGAAGATGTGAGAAGATTCCTGGAAACCCTGGGCTTCGTAGTAGGCTCTGATGTAACCGTTGTTTCAGAAAATAATGGAAACGTGATCGTGAACATCAAAGAGTCCCGTGTGGCGATCAGCAAGGAAATGGCTAACAAAATCATGGTATAAACAGAAAGGGAGGAAACAGAGATGTCTACTTTGAAGGATGCAAAGGTTGGGCAGACTGTGTCTGTGACGAAGATTCAGGGCGAAGGAGCCGTGAAGCGCCGTATCATGGATATGGGGATCACGAAAGGTACCCAGATTTATATCCGTAAGGTAGCGCCTCTTGGAGATCCGGTGGAAGTCACCGTGCGCGGCTATGAGCTGTCTCTGAGAAAAGCGGACGCACAGATGATCGAGGTGCAGTAGATCATCTGTTTTTTTGCCTGACAGTTAGATAAGGATAACAGTCAGCATCAGAAGAAATTGAGGAGGAAAAGGAAAAATGTCAGTTAAGATTGCGCTTGCCGGTAATCCGAACTGTGGTAAGACCACCCTGTTTAATGCGCTGACCGGCTCCAACCAGTTCGTAGGAAACTGGCCTGGCGTTACTGTAGAAAAGAAGGAAGGAAAGTTAAAAGGGCAGAAAGATGTCATCATCATGGACCTGCCCGGTATTTACTCCCTGTCACCGTACACTCTGGAGGAGGTTGTAGCAAGAACCTACCTGATCAATGAGCGTCCGGATGCCATCTTAAACATTGTGGATGGTACCAACCTTGAGAGAAACCTGTACCTGAGCACCCAGCTGTTAGAGCTTGGTATTCCGGTAGTGATGGCTGTCAATATGATGGATATTGTTAAGAAAAATGGCGACACCATCAAGGTAGATCAGTTAAAGAAAGAACTTGGCTGTGAAGTAGTAGAGATTTCCGCTCTGAAGGGAACCGGTATTACAGAAGCCGCCAATAAAGCCGTACAGCTTGCTGAGAAGAAAGTCAGCAAACAGCCGGTACATAAATTTGATGCAAAAGTGGAAGGCTCACTGGAGCAGATCGAAGATCTGTTAGGCAGTGACATCCCGGAAGAGCAGAAAAGATTCTATGCGATCAAACTGTTCGAGCGTGACAACAAGATCGCTGAGAACATGAAATCTGCTCCCAATGTAGAGAGCATCATCAAAAAAGCAGAAGATACCATGGATGATGATTCCGAGAGTATTATCACCAATGAGCGTTACAATTACATCACATCCATTATCAACAAGTGCCTGAAGAAAAAACACAGCGGACAGAAACTGAGCACTTCTGACAAGATCGATAAGGTCGTTACCAACCGCTGGCTGGCTCTGCCGATCTTTGCAGTGATCATGTTCATTGTTTACTATGTATCAGTAACAACCGTCGGCGGCATTGCAACTGACTGGGCAAACGACGGTGTATTCGGTGATGGCTGGTATCTGTTTGGTATCGGACGTTCCGCTTACGAAGAAGTCAATGAAGAGTACAGCGGTGCATCTGAAGTTGTAAATGCATTCGTAGGAAATGCAGGCGACGAAGAGCTTGCAGGTCTGCTGGACAATGAAGCAGAAGAATTTGACGGCGCAGCAGCTGTTGCAGCACTGGACAAATTTGCAGCAACTGTTGATGAAAATGCTTCCGTTACCTATACGGTAGAAGACGAAGAAACTCTGGCTGAGGAAGAAGTAACTGCAACGGGTGCAGACTTCGCTGAAGCAGTAGAGGTAATGGACAAATATAAGTGCACAGCTCCGGACAATGCAGATTATGGTATCTGGGTTCCGGGTATTCCGGTTCTGTTAGAGAACCTGCTTGGCGCACTTGGCGTTTCGGATGGATGGCTTCATGGACTGATCATGGATGGTATCGTAGCTGGTCTTGGTGCTGTGCTTGGTTTCGTACCGCAGATCCTGATTCTGTTTATCTTCCTGGCATTCCTGGAAGGCTGTGGATACATGGCCCGTATCGCATTCATCATGGACCGTATCTTCCGTAAATTTGGTCTTTCCGGAAAATCCTTTATCCCGATGCTGATTGGTTCCGGATGCGGCGTTCCGGGTATTATGGCTTCCAGAACCATCGAGAACGACAGAGACCGTAAGATGACCATTATGACCACGACCTTTATTCCCTGTGGTGCAAAACTTCCATTTATCGCAATGGTGGCAGGTGCCATCTTCGGTGGCGCTCCCTGGGTTGCTCCTTCCGCATACTTCCTGGGAATTGCAGCAATCATCTGCTCCGGTATTATTCTGAAGAAAACAAAACTGTTTGCCGGTGATCCGGCTCCCTTCGTTATGGAGCTGCCGGCATACCATCTGCCGACCGTAGGCAGCGTGCTGAGAAGCATGTGGGAGCGTGGATCTTCCTTCATCAAGAAAGCAGGAACCATCATTCTTCTGTCTACCATCGTGATCTGGTTTACCACTTACTTTGGATTTGTTGACGGCGCATTCCAGATGCTGGAAGAAGATCAGATCGACTACAGTATCCTGGCTACCATCGGTAAAGCAATCAGCTGGATTTTTATTCCGCAGGGATGGGGCAACTGGCAGGCAACTGTGGCATCCATCACTGGCCTGGTAGCAAAAGAGAATATCGTAGGTACTCTGGGTATCCTTTACAGCAGTGGAGATGCCAGTGTATACGCAAACATGGGTGCAGCATTTACGGCTGTTACGGGATATTCTTTCCTGTGCTTCAACCTGCTGTGTGCTCCGTGCTTCGCAGCAATGGGTGCAATTAAGAGAGAGATGAACAATACCAAGTGGTTCTGGGTAGCCATTGGATATCAGTGTGGATTTGCTTATCTGGTATCTCTGTGTGTAACACAGATCGGAAATCTGTTTACAGGCGCTGGTTTTGGTGTCGGAACTGTTGCAGCAATCGTCATCATCGCAGCATTTATTTACCTGCTGTTCAGACCTTACAAAGAAAGCAATAAGCTGGATGTAAAAGTCAGAGCATAAGAGAAATCGAATCTGAAAAGCGGGGAGGTGGCTTTATGTGGGACAGCGAAGAGATTATTCAGGAATTGAAGAAGCGCAGAAAGCGGATCACGGAGCAGCGTAGAGTCATGATCGATGTGATAGCAGAAGGAGACTGCAGAAGCTTCAAAGAGCTGTATGTAAAGGTCGCAAAAAAAGATCCGACCATCGGCCAGGCAACGGTTTACCGGATGCTTCTCACGCTGGAGGAAATCGGCGCGATTGAGCGGGTTCAGGGCTATGTGCTGAAAGATCCTGCTTCGTCCAAAGAGACGGAGGAAGAACATTCAGTGCCCATGGCTGTGAATGAGTGAATATTAAATAGGAAGAAAGAGCAGTTTCCATTCATGGGCAGCTGCTCTTTTTTTGCAGACAGGATTGACAAATAAGGGTTTCTCACCTAAGATAGGCTTAGAATATATTTGAAAAAAGAAGCTGAAGGAGTGCACAATGGAAAGTATAAAGATTGCCCTGCTGGGGCTTGGCACAGTAGGAACCGGAGTTTATAAGGTACTGAAGGCACAGAAGGAAGAAATGGTCCGGAAACTGGGAGCACAGGTGGAGATCAAGAAGATCCTGGTAAGAAACCTGGAAAAAGCAGCTGCCAAGGTGGACGACCCTTCTGTTCTTACCAATGACTGGAAAGAGATCCTGAATGATCCGGAGATTCAGATCGTGGCAGAAGTGATGGGCGGCATGGAACCGGCCAGAACCTACATGAAAGAAGCACTGGAAGCAGGCAAGAATGTGGTGACAGCCAATAAGGATCTGCTGGCGGCAAAAGGAAGAGAACTTCTGGATGCAGCAAAAGAAAACCAGAGAGATCTTCTGTTTGAAGCATCTGTGGCAGGGGGCATTCCCATTATCCGGCCGTTAAAAGAATGTCTGGCAGGAAATCACTTAGATGAGATCATGGGCATTGTCAATGGTACCACAAACTTTATTCTCAGCAAAATGACCGATCAGGGCATGGAGTTTGAAGAAGCACTGGCCATGGCCACGGAACTTGGCTACGCAGAAGCAGATCCGACAGCGGATATTGAAGGCTATGATGCAGGAAGAAAGGTTGCCATTATGGCTTCCATTGCGTTTAACTCCAGAGTGACTTTTGACGATGTTTATACAGAGGGCATTACCAAAATTACAGCAAAAGATATCCGCTATGCCAGAGAGATGGGCTATGAAATCAAGCTTCTTGGTGTGGCGAAAAATACTGAAGAAGGCATTGAGGCCAGAGTTCATCCCATGATGATTCCAAGCACCCACGCCCTGGCATCTGTGAAAGATTCCTTTAACGCCGTGTTTGTTCACGGAGATGCGGTGGGAGATGCCATGTTCTACGGAAGAGGAGCCGGAGAGCTGCCGACAGCCAGCGCAGTGGTAGGAGATATTTTTGATATCGTGCGAAACATTCTGGCAGGCTGCTGCGGCAGAATCGGCTGTACCTGCTACAAAGAACTTCCTATTAAGAAAATGGATGACATTGAAAGCCGGTATTTCCTGCGTCTGCAGGTGGAAGACCGGTACGGCGTCTTAGCCAGCATTGCCAGTGTTCTTGGAAACAACTGCGTCAGCATTGCACAGATCATCCAGAAAGCCAAACGCCAGGATCTGGCAGAGATTGTGGTCATCACAGACAAGGTGCGGGAGCGGCATTTCAGGGATGCCTTAAAAGTCATGGAAGGAATGTCACTGGTGAAAAAGATTTCTTCCGTGATCCGGGTGTATGGAGACTAGTACATCGTCCTGCAAATAACTGTACCAATAACTTGCCTGAATTTCCATCTGCGACATCAGAAAAACTTGACGTAGCCCGCTACGCCTGCGTTTTTCTTCTTTGCAGAATGAAAATTTATTCTGCGTGATTGGTCCAGTTGATTTTTGTACGCTGTACTAGAGTATTTTTAAGACACGCTCTAAGCCCGGAGGTTGACAAATACAGAGCGAATCATGTAGAATAGCAGATGGAAAATACTGATATTTTGAAGTGTCATACAATAGAAGGAGAATCAACAAAATGAGCAAGAAACCAACCGTATTAATGATTCTGGATGGATATGGATTAAATGACCGAGTAGAGGGAAATGCTGTAAAAGAAGCTTCTACTCCGGTAATGGACAAACTGATGGCAGAGTACCCTTGGGTACAGGGACAGGCCAGCGGAATGGCAGTTGGACTTCCGGAAGGCCAGATGGGAAATTCTGAAGTAGGCCACATGAACATGGGTGCCGGACGTATTGTGTATCAGGAACTGACCCGGATCACCAAAGAGATTCAGGATGGAGATTTCTTCAAAAATGAAGCCCTGTTAAAAGCAGTCCGCAATGCAAAAGAAAAAGGAACCGCCCTGCATCTGTTTGGCCTTCTCTCTGATGGCGGCGTACACAGTCACATCACCCATCTGTACGGATTGCTGCAGCTGGCAAAGCAGGAAGGACTGGAGAAGGTATTTGTACACTGCTTCCTGGATGGCCGTGACACTCCGCCGACCTCAGGAAAGGGATTTGTACAGGCTCTGTATGACGAAATGGAAAAAATCGGCGTAGGAAAAATTGCTACCGTTATGGGACGCTATTATGCCATGGACCGTGACAACCGCTGGGACCGTGTAGAGCTGGCTTACAATGCTATGGTAAAAGGTGAAGGCGTGAAAGCCGAGTGCGGCGTCTGCGCAGTACAGAATTCTTACGATGATGGAAAGAACGATGAGTTCGTTGTACCGGCAGTGGTAGAGAAAGACGGCAAGCCGCTGGCAACCATCCAGGACGGCGATTCCGTGATCTTCTTCAACTTCCGTCCGGACCGTGCAAGAGAGATCACCAGAGCATTCTGCTGTGATGAGTTTGACGGTTTCCCAAGAGAAAAACGTCTGGATCTGACTTATGTCTGCTTTACAGAGTATGACGAGACTATCCCGAATAAAGATGTGGCATTCCACAAAGTTTCTATTACCAATACCTTTGGTGAGTTCCTGGCAGCAAATGGCTTAAAGCAGGCACGTATTGCAGAGACTGAGAAATATGCTCACGTTACCTTCTTCTTCAACGGCGGCGTGGAGGAGCCCAATGAGGGTGAAACCCGTATCCTGGTAAAATCTCCCAAGGTTGCTACTTACGACCTGAAACCGGAGATGAGTGCTTACGAAGTATGCGGCAAGCTGTGTGATGCCATCCGTTCCAAAGAGTATGATGTCATTGTCATCAACTTTGCAAACCCGGATATGGTAGGCCATACCGGTATTGAGAGCGCAGCCATCAAGGCAGTGGAAGCAGTAGATGAGTGCGTAGGCAAGGCTGTAGAGGCATTGAAAGAAGTAGACGGACAGATGTTTATCTGCGCTGACCACGGAAATGCAGAGCAGCTGATTGACTATGAGACCGGTGAACCCTACACCGCACACACCACCAACCCGGTTCCCTTTATCTTGGTAAATGCAGACCCGGTTTACGGTTTAAGAGAGGGTGGATGTTTAGCAGACATTGCCCCGACTCTGATTGAACTGATGGGACTGACCCAGCCTGCAGAAATGACCGGAAAATCTCTGCTGGTGAGAAAATAAAAAGGAAGTCTTTTTTATGGTGACAGAAATTGTACGGCAGGCGATCCAGCTGAAAATGCGAAGCAGAGCAGAGAGTCCTCTGATTTCAGAGGCAGAATACTGCTGCGCCTGCGGTCTTGGCCTGCGTCTCCTTGGAGACCCGAAAGGACTTTTGTCGAAGGTAAAGGCCATGGATACCGTGCATGAGGTGAAAGAAACCGTGGTTCCTCTGTTTATAGAAGTCTGTGAAACAGAAGAAGAGCCGGAGAAGAAACGGCTTTTTCACATGCTGGCCCACAGCCGGGTAGAGGGGGACATTACCGAAGAGATCCGTACCTTATTTGATCCTGCATAAGAAGAATACGAAAAGGACACACTATTCCCCAAAGGAGGTGTGTCTTTTTTATGCATTGCAACACCATGATCCTGGATGTGTATGCCAGGGAAATTCTGGACTCCAGAGGAAATCCCACCATTGAAGCAGAGATTCTCACAGAGAGTGGGGTGAGCGCCAGAGCGGCAGTGCCTTCGGGGGCCTCCGCAGGAGAACATGAAGCACTGGAACTGCGGGATAAGGACAGCCGTTATGGCGGGAAAGGTGTCTGGCAGGCAGTCCACCATGTGAATACAGCACTGGCAGATCTTCTGATTGGAGAGGACATTCTGGACCAGAAACGCATTGACCAGCTTCTGATAAAAGCAGACGGAACCAAAGAAAAATCGGCGCTTGGAGCCAATGCACTGCTGTCGGTTTCCATGGCTGCGGCCTGTGGGGCAGCAAAGACTCTGGAGATTCCGCTGTTTCGCTATCTTGGGGGTATGTATGCCTCACGAATGCCGGTGCCCATGATGAATGTGGTAAACGGCGGATGCCACAGCCGAAATCTTCTGGATTTCCAGGAGTTTATGATTATGCCTTCTGGGGCCTGCTGCTTTTCCGAAGGGCTGCGCATGGGAGCGGAAATCTACCATCAGCTGAAAAAACTGCTGGATGAACAGGGACTTTCAACAGGAATCGGGGACGAGGGCGGCTTTGCACCGGATCTGAAAGATGCAGAAGAGGTGTTTCAGTATCTGGACCGGGCCAGCCGGGCGGCAGGGTATGAGCCGGGAAAGGATCTGGTTTTTGCCATGGATGCGGCGGCCAGCGAGCTGTATGATAAAGAAAAAGACGCTTATGCCTTTCCAGGAGAGAGCCGGATGAAAGG
Organism: uncultured bacterium; assembly: GCA_905214955.1. GTDB lineage: Bacteria > Bacillota > Clostridia > Lachnospirales > Lachnospiraceae > Limivivens. The sequence goes on along the minus strand of CAJMON010000053.1, from coordinate 15,625 downwards.
GGAACGTATTTTCCGAAGCAGCGGGGAGCTGGTGGAGTATTATCGAAAACTCATTGGAAAATACCCACTTGCCAGCATCGAGGATGGTCTGGAGGAAAATGACTGGGAGGGCTGGAAACAGATGACGGAAACACTTGGAAATGCCGTTCAACTGGTAGGGGATGATCTGTTTGTCACCAATCCCAAGAGGCTGAAAAAAGGCATCCGCATGGGCGCCGGAAATGCACTTCTGGTGAAGATGAATCAGATTGGCACGCTGACAGAGACTTTTGAGGCGGTGGAGCTGGCAAAGCGGGGAGGCTACCGCTGCATTGCATCCCATAGGTCCGGCGAGACGGAAGATACCTTTCTGGCAGATCTTTCGGTGGCCATGGGCACCGGCCAGATGAAGGCCGGAGCGCCCTGCCGCAGTGAGCGGACAGCCAAGTACAACCGGCTCCTTCGAATCGAGGATTACCTGGGAGAAAGCGCGGAATATGGGAATCCGTGGAAAGAATATTCTTGACATTCCGGGACTGCTATGCTACACTCAAATTCATGTGAGGAGGTGTCACCGTGGCAGTTTTAAGAATCATTCTGACAATCTTATTTATTATTGACTGTATCGCTTTGACCGTGATCGTATTGATGCAGGAAGGAAAGGATCAGGGACTGGGTAGTCTTTCCGGAAGTATGACAGATACCTACTGGTCTAAGAACAAGAGCCGTTCCATTGAAGGAAGACTTGTAAAATTTACGACCATTACTGCGGTTGCATATATTGTGATTTCAGTAATCTTAAACCTGAACTTTTAATTACAGTGTCCAAAGGTCAGCCCTGCCTGTGCTTGCACAAAGGCGGGAGAATGAACTTGGGACGCGCCCCCAAGATGAGCCTGAAAGTGGAGCGTAAGCTTCACGATATGCGAATGTTGGGGGAGAAATTGCGGGAGTGTGAAGCACAGAGCGATTTCTGTAATAAATGTTAGAATGAAAGTCCCAGACGGCAGCCATAAAGAGCCATGCTTGCATGAGCGAATTCATGGATATCGGACGGGCTTTCATATGTAGATGTATGATAATGATGTAAGAAGATGAAAAGCTGTTGCAGAAGGTTCCATCCGGAATGCAGCAGCTTTTTTCAACTTATGGGAGAAAAAAATATGGACGAAAAACAGTTATTTGAACAGCGAAAGCACATGGTGCTGGCGCTGATGCAGGATAAAACCTACGTTCCCATGAAACAGAAGGAACTGGCCATTGTCATGCAGGTGGCAAGGGAGGACCGGGAAGCACTGGTGCAGGTGCTGGATGCCCTTCTGGCAGACGGGAAGATCGAAGTTTCCAAAAGAGGAAAATACCAGATTGCCCAGAGCGTGACGCTGACGGGCACCTTTGTGGCGCATCCCAAGGGATTCGGTTTTGTGGAAGTCGAAGGAAGAGAAGAGGATATTTTCATCCCGGAGGAATCCATTGGCGGAGCTTTTCACGGAGATACGGTGCAGGTGACGCTGCTTCCGGGAAAAACCGGAAAGCGCCAGGAAGGAAAGATTGTCCGGATTCTGGAGCGTGGAATCAAAGAAGTGATTGCCACGTATCAGGAAAGCCGGAATTATGGCTTTGCAGTGCCAGATAATCAGCGGTTTACCAGAGATATTTTCATTCCAAAGGAATGGAGCAAAGGGGCTGTGGACGGGCATAAGGTGCTGGTAGAGCTTACAGATTATGGCAGCAAAAACAAAAATCCAGAAGGAAAGATCAAGGAGATTATCGGACATGTGAACGATCCGGGAACGGACATCCTTTCCATTGTGTATGCCCATGACATTCCCCAGGAATTTCCAGAAAAGGTGTTAAACCAGGCGGAACGGGTGGCCAGTGAAGTCAGTGAGGCAGACCGGGCAGGAAGACTGGATCTGCGTTCCTGGCAGATGGTGACCATTGACGGAGAGGATGCAAAAGATCTGGATGATGCCATTTCTCTGACAAAAGAAGGAAATCTGTGGCATCTGGGCGTCCACATCGCAGACGTGAGCAATTATGTCCAGGAAAACAGTGCCTTAGACCGGGAGGCTTTAAAGCGGGGTACCAGTGTGTATCTGACAGACCGGGTCATTCCCATGCTGCCCCACCGCCTGTCTAATGGCATCTGCTCCTTAAATGCAGGAGAAGACCGGCTGGCATTAAGCTGCCTCATGGACATTGATGAAAAAGGAACTATTGTGAGCCACCAGATTGCAGAGACGGTGGTCAATATTGACCGGCGCATGACTTACACCAGCGTGAAAAAAATTCTTACAGATCAGGACCCGGAAGAAATAGAAACCTATCAGGAATTTGTTCCCATGTTCCAGGAAATGGAAACTCTGGCAGCCCTGCTTCGGAAAAAGAGAAAAGCCAGAGGCTCTATTGACTTTGATTTTCCGGAATCCAAGATTGTGCTGGATGAAAAAGGCTGTCCGGTGGACATTCACCCCTATGACCGGAATGTGGCCACAAAGATCATCGAGGATTTTATGCTGGCGGCCAATGAGACCGTAGCAGAGGATTATTTCTGGCAGGAGATTCCTTTCGTATACCGGACCCATGAGAATCCGGATCCGGAGAAGATTCAGGCGCTCCAGGACTTTATCCGGAATTTTGGCTATTATCTGCGCAATTCCCACGATGAGATTCATCCCAAAGAGCTGCAGAAGCTTCTGGCAAAGATTGAGGATTCTCCGGAAGAGGCCATGATCAGCCGGATGACCCTGCGTTCCATGAAGCAGGCGAAATACAGTACCCAGTGCACCGGACATTTTGGTCTGGCAGCCAAGTATTACTGTCATTTTACATCCCCTATCCGCCGGTATCCGGATCTGCAGATTCACCGGATTATCAAGGACAATCTCCGGGGAAGAATGACATCAGAAAAGCTGGAGCATTATGCAGGCATTTTGGATGATGTGGCGGCTCAGGCCAGCAAAACTGAGCGCCGGGCAGACGATGCAGAGCGAGAAGCAGACAAGATGAAGAAGGCAGAGTACATGGAGCATCAGATTGGAAAAGTCTTTGACGGTATTATTTCCGGACTGACTACCTGGGGCATGTATGTGGAGCTTCCCAATACCGTAGAAGGCATGATCCACGTTTCCAATCTCTTTGATGACCGGTATTATTATCAGGAAGAAAAAAGAGAAATGGTGGGTGTGGATACCGGACGGGTATTCCGCTTAGGACAGCCTGTACGGGTGCGTGTGCTGGAGGCAGACAAGATCAGCAGAACCATTGATTTTGTACTGGCAGAGGATTTTGAGGAGGAAACTTAAATGGGAAAGGAATCTATCAAACTGATCGCCAACAACAAAAAGGCGTATCATGATTATTTTGTAGATGACACATATGAAGCAGGAATTTCCCTTCACGGAACCGAAGTGAAATCTCTGCGTATGGGAAGATGCAGCATCAAGGAAGCGTTTATCCGGATTGAGAACGGAGAAGTGTATGTGTACGGAATGCACATCAGCCCCTATGAAAAAGGAAATATTTTCAATAAAGACCCTCTCCGTGTGAAAAAGCTTCTCATGCACAAATATGAGATTAACAAGCTTCTTGGAAAGGTGAAAGAAAAGGGCTGTACCCTGATGCCGCTGAAGGTTTATTTTAAAGGGAGCCTGGTGAAGGTGGAAGTAGGGCTGTGCAGAGGTAAAAAGCTTTATGACAAGCGCCAGGATATTGCAAAGAAAGACCAGAGACGGGAAGCAGAAAAAGAATTTAAAGTGAAAAACCTGTAATTGTTCAGAGCCAGGTAAAATTTCATAAAACGGGCGTAAAATGCTTGCATTTTAAAGCCCGTTTTTGAAATTTAATTTGGAGGATACGTCACACTGACGAATTGCGCAGCATTTTGGAGGCTGCTCTGAACAGTTATTATGTGCACGGCATTTTTGCGGCTGCTCTGAACAATTATAAAATTTTTACTTGAAAAGAGGGAAAACAGTATGGTACCTGCAGATAAAGAGGAACTGCGTAAATTAGTGACGGATGCCACCATGGAAACCTATGAGGATCTGTCCTACCAGCTGATTAAAATGCTGGATAAAGTCAAACATGATCCAAAACTCACTGAATACCAGAAAAACGATGAGGTGATGCTGAACATTATGGGCTATATCAAGTCCTGCACCAATGAGATTCTGATTCAGGTGCTTGCGGAAATTTTGGACATCAAAGATCAAAAATAAATATGGAAAATCTCTTGACAGACAGAAAAACGGGTGTTATATTACAAATAGAACAAACAAAACCTGAAATCTGTTTTAAGGTTTCAGGTCTGCTGACTGTGTCAGGAGGTGGATCATATGGCAGCAAAGAGAGACTATTACGAAGTCCTTGGCATAAATAGAAACGCAGATGAAAAAGAGATTAAGAAAGCATATCGAAAACTGGCGAAGAAATATCACCCGGATTCCAATGTGGGAAATCCGGACGCAGAACAGAAGTTTAAAGAGGTCACAGAAGCCTATGATGTGTTAAGCGATACCGAAAAGAAGAAACTGTATGACCAGTTTGGCCATGCAGCATTTGACGGCAGCGCGGCAGGAGGATATGGCAGTGCGGGGTTCGGCGGATTTGGAGACGGATCTAGATTTTCCGGAACTGGCGGCAGAAGCGGTTCCTATACAGATCCCAATGGCACCTATCACGAATTTCACTTTGAAGGCGGCGATATGGGGGATATTTTTGGTGATCTGTTTGGAAATATGTTCCATGGCCAAAATGGAAAAGCGTCCGGAAAGAGCAGCTTTAAAGGAAGCAGTTTCGGTGGAAACGGATTTGAAGGTTTTGGCGGCAGACAGTCTTCCGGAGGATTTGGCCAGAGTGAATTCGGCTATGGCGGATTTTCCGAGAAGGGTCAGGATGTGACGTCGGAGATTACTGTGAGCTTTGATGAAGCGGCATTTGGATGCGACAAGGTGATCCGGCTGCAGGAAGGATCGGGCAGGATCCAGTCTTTAAAGGTACACATTCCGGCGGGCATTGATAATGGAAAGAGCATCCGCCTGAAAGGTAAAGGAATGCCGGGAAGCGGAGGCGGCAGTGCAGGAGATCTGCTTTTGAAGGTAACGATTCTGGAAAAACCGGGATTTGAGCGAAAGGGCATAGATGTATACACGACGGTAAATATACCATTTACCACGGCAGTTCTTGGCGGAGAGATTCCAGTACAGACCTTGGATGGCAGGGTGTTGTGTAAAGTCCGGGAAGGCACTCAGTCCGGCTCCAAGATCCGTTTAAGAGGAAAAGGAATTGTTTCCATGAAAGATCCGGCGGTTCACGGAGACCTGTATGTGATTGTCCAGATCCAGGTTCCAAAAAATCTTGGACCGGAAGCGAAAAGAAAACTGCAGGAATTTAGGCAGGCCCTGGAAAACGAGCAGGGAAGTACAGCACATGGCCAGAGAGGCAGCGCGGCGTAAAAGCCGTGGCCTCTCTTTTTATTGCCAAGCAGATCAAAATTGATCCGGTGGACCAATTTTGATCTACGTGAAGCAACAACCCAAAGTTCATGCTTATACAAGACCTAAAACGCGCAAGCGGTTTCTCATAGTTTACAAATGAATGAGAAAAGGCTATAATAACTGCAGTATCAGAAAAATAACAGGGGGTTAACCATGAAACGCTGCGAAGATATTCAGAAACTGTCTCAGACAGCCTATGTGTTTTTAAAAAATTTCGATCCTGAGAAGACTGAAGATGGACGATATGAACTGGGAGACGGTGTTTTTGCCATTGTAAAGACCTACACCACAAAGCCCCGCAGAGAGGGCGCATACGAAGCCCACAGAAAATATGCGGATATTCAGTACATGATCCACGGCAAAGAGCTCATCGGCACCGAGCCGCTGGAGGTGATGCACCAGCAGGCCTGTACCCAGGCTTATGATGCTGAGAAGGACGTAGAATTTTATGCAAACAATTTCGAGGGAACGGATCAGCTGCTGACAGATGGGGAATACCGGATTCTCATGCCGGAAGATGGCCATATGCCGGATATCTGTGTGAATGAACCGGCCCAGGTTCGGAAAATTGTTATCAAAGTACCAGTGATAGGAGAAAACGCATGAAAAAGCACATCGTATGTTTCGGAGATTCCAACACCCACGGATACTGCGCAGAGACGAATGGCCGGTTTGACGAGATGAAGCGGTGGACAGGACTGCTCCAGAAAAAGCTTGGAGAAGAATACCTGATCTGCGAAGAGGGGCTCAATGGCCGCACCAGCAGTTTTCAGGATCCGTTAAGTGAAGGACTGGCAGGCCTGGACTATATTCTGCCCTGCCTGCTTTCCCATGAGCCTGTGGATCTGCTGATCCTCATGCTGGGAACCAACGATACCAAAGAACGGTTTAGCGTTTCCCCGGAGTGTATTGTCCAGGGATTGCGCCGGGTAGTAGAAAAAGCAGCAAATGCCGGATGCTGGAGAGGCGGAAAAAGCAATATCCTGATTGTAACACCTCAGAATATCGGCCGGGAATACGCGAAGACAGCCTGCGCAGCCACTATGGGCCGGGGCTGTGCGGAAAAATCCGAACAGCTGGCACCACTGTATCAGACACTGGCTGAGGAGATGGGATGTCATTACCTGGATGCCAACAGGGTGGTAAAAGACGGTCCAAACCATGTAGATTATATGCATCTTACTGAGACAGGACATGCCCAGCTGGCAGAAGCACTGGCAGAACTTGTGCCGCAGCTTGTAAAGTAAGAAGCAGATATATCAAAAGAGAATCCTGGAGACAGGGTTCTTTTTTGATTCTTTTTCCTGGGGCTTGCATTTGAAGGAAAGTTATGCTATGATAGATACACAACGCGTATGATAAAGGAGAAAGTTATGGACTCAAAAGACACTCTGATCCAGCTTCGGAGAAAAACTGGAATGAATAAAAAACAATTTGCAGAATATTTTGGGATTCCCTACCGGACACTGCAGGACTGGGAGCTGGGAAACCGAAAGATGCCGGATTACTTATTAAGACTGATGATTTACAAAGTAGAGATGGAGCGCCTTGGGGAACCTGGAAGACGGGGAATCTTCTGGAAAGAAGAAGCGGCGAAGAAGGAAGGCAGTGCCGGTGCTTCTGAGACAGAATCTGTATGAAGCGGCTGACAGCAGGCATTCTGGCTCATGTCGATGCAGGAAAGACCACCCTTTCGGAGAGTATGCTGTATTTAAGCGGCGCGATCAGAAAGCTTGGACGGGTAGACAATCAGGACACTTTTCTGGATAACTATGAGCTGGAGCGGGCCAGAGGGATTACGATTTTTTCAAAACAGGCCCGGATTCATCTGGGGGATACGGCGCTGACATTTCTAGACACTCCGGGACATGTGGACTTTTCCGCGGAGATGGAGCGGACACTTCAGGTGCTGGATTATGCAGTGCTGGTGATCAGTGGGGCGGACGGCGTTCAGGGTCACACACAGACGGTATGGAAACTTCTGGAAAGGTATCAGATTCCGGTATTTCTGTTTATCAACAAGATGGATCAGAATGGCACGGATCGTGCGCGCGTGCTGGCGGAATTGAAAAACCGCTTAAGCGGAAACTGTGTAGATTTTACAACGGATCAGGCACTGGACGAGTGGATGGAGAATGTGGCAGTCTGTGATGAGGCGGCCATGGAATGGTATTTAGAAAAGGGCAGTCTTCCGGAGAATACCATTGCAGAACTGGTATCTGAGCGGAAAGTTTTTCCATGTTATTTTGGGTCTGCGCTGAAGCTCACCGGTGTTCAGGAATTTCTGGAGGGGCTGGAGAAGTATACCAGGGAGCCTTCCTATGGACAGGAGTTTGCAGCCAGAGTCTATAAGATTGCCAGAGATGACCAGGGAAACCGGTTAACGTATGTCAAGATCACGGGAGGAGTCCTGAAAGTCAAAGACCTTTTAAGCGGGCTCAAGAAAGAAAGCCTGACAGACGAAGAAGGAGAACTCTGGGAAGAAAAAGTCAATCAGATCCGGGTATATGCAGGTGCCCGTTATGAGACGGTGAACGAAGCACAGGCCGGGATGGTGTGTGCGCTTACCGGGCTGAACTATACCAGTCCTGGGGAAGGGTTGGGAGCAGAAAAAGAAACACGGATGCCCATGCTGGAGCCGGTATTGTCCTACCAGATCTGTCTGCCAGAGGGCTGTGATGTCCATAAGATGCTGAAAAATTTGAAAATGCTGGAAGAGGAAGAGCCAGAACTGCACATCGTGTGGGATGAGCATCTGGGAGAGATTCACGCTAAGCTCATGGGAGAAGTGCAGACGGAGATTTTAAAGAGTCTGATCAAAGAGCGGTTTGGAGTGGAGATTTCTTTTGGCTCTGGCAGCATTGTTTATAAGGAGACCATTCAGGAGCCGGTGGAAGGCGTGGGGCACTTTGAACCGCTGCGCCACTATGCAGAAGTGCATTTGTGGATGGAGCCTGCCCCTGCGGGCAGCGGCCTGACCTTTGCCACCTCCTGCAGTGAAGATGTTCTGGACCGGAACTGGCAGCGGCTGATTCTTACACACCTTGGAGAGCGGGAGCATCCGGGTGTGCTGACAGGCTCTGCCATTACAGATATGAAGATTACACTGGCTGCCGGAAGGGCACATCAGAAACACACAGAGGGCGGTGATTTCCGCCAGGCAACTTACCGGGCAGTGCGCCAGGGATTAAAAAAAGCCAGATGTGTGTTGTTAGAACCCTGGTATGATTTTCGGCTGGAGCTTCCGGCAGACTGTATCGGGCGTGCAATGTCTGATGTGCAGCAGATGCAGGGACGCTTTGATCTTCCAGTTACGGAAGGAGATACGGCAGTACTTACCGGATCGGCACCGGTAGCCTGTATGCGGGAGTATCAAAGCCAGGTGGTTTCCTATACCAGAGGAATGGGAAGGCTTACCTGCACTGTCCGGGGTTATGAGCCATGCCACAATGCAGCGGAAGTGGAAGAAGCCATCGGCTACGATTCGGAAAAAGATCTGGAGAACCCCACCGGATCTGTCTTCTGTGCGCATGGCGTGGGATTTTCCGTTCCTTGGTACCGGGTAGAAGATTATATGCATCTGCAGCTGGATCTGGGCGAAGAAGAGCTGGAAGAACTGGATGAACCGGAAGAAGCTGCGGTTTCCAGGAAAACTGCAGGGGTTGTATACGACGAAAAAGAACTAGAAGAGATTTTTACCAGGACGTATGGCCCTATCCGCAGAAATCTCCCGCAGGGGGGCACTTCTCTTGGCAGGGAAAAGAAAGCGCCTGTGAAAGAGACAGAGTACAAACGTCCTAAAACGGGCTCAAAACCGGCAGAAGAGTATCTGCTGGTGGATGGGTACAACATTATTTTTGCCTGGGAAGAGTTAAACGAGCTGTCAAAGACCACCATTGATGGAGCCAGATCAAAGCTGATGGATATTCTATGTGATTATCAGGGATATCGGAAATGTACGCTGATTCTGGTCTTTGATGCCTACAAAGTACAGGGGCACAGGGAAGAGATCCTGCGCTATCACAATATCTATGTGGTTTACACAAAAGAGGCAGAGACAGCAGACCAGTACATTGAGAAGACGGCCCATGCCATCGGAAGAAAAGCCTCTGTGACAGTTGCCACCTCAGACAGCCTGGAGCAGGTGATTATCTTAGGACAGGGCTGCCGGAGACTTTCTGCCAGAGGGCTGAAAGAAGAGATTGAACAGAGCAGAAAAGAACTGAGAAGCAGTTATCTGGAAGAACAGCCCAAGGGAAAGAGCTACCTTCTGGAACATCTGGATCAGGAGACTGCTGACTATATGGAAAAAATCCGGCGTGGAGAAATCGAAAAGCCAGAAGAGAAAAACAGAAACCTTACAAAGGAAAGGGACAGGAAAAAATAGCACTATGGAACGACAGCATCTTTTTAGCGGCCAGGATTTAAAAAAGCTTCTGTTTCCGCTGATTATTGAGCAGCTTTTGAATTCCCTTATGGGAACCGCGGATACCATCATGGTGAGCAATGTGGGATCTGCAGCAATTTCTGCGGTTTCCCTAGTGGACTCCATCAATATCCTTGTGATCCAGGCGTTTTCTGCACTGGCAGCAGGAGGCACCATTCTGTGCTCCCATTACAAAGGAAGCCACGATGAAAAGGGGGCCAATCAGGCAGCCAGGCAGGTGCTGCTGGTGGTGACCTCCATCGCAGTGGTTCTGATGACGGTCTGTCTGACTCTGAAAGGACCCATGCTGCGCCTGATTTTCGGCAGTGTGGAAGACAGTGTTATGCAGGCATCCCTGACGTATTTTTTGTATACCAGCATTTCCTTCCCGTTTATTGCACTGTATGACGCAGGAGCATCCATTTTCCGTGCTCAGGAAAATACCAGAACGCCCATGGTAATTTCTGTGATTTCTAACGGACTGAATATTGGAGGAAATGCGGTGCTGATCTGGGGCTTTGGCATGGGTGTGACGGGTGCGGCCATTGCCACACTGGCGTCTCGTGTCTTCTGCGCAGTGGTGGTCATGACATGTCTGCGGAGCCGGAAGCTGGAGATTTCAGTCAGAAATTATGGAAAAATCCGTCCGGACTGGCCGATGATCAAGAGAGTCCTGAATTTAGGCGTGCCTTCTGGAATTGAGAACAGCATGTTTCAGTTTGGCAAACTGGCGATCCAGTCCACCGTATCCACCATGGGTACCACAGCCATTGCCGCCCAGGCCATGGCCAACATCCTGGAGAGTGTGAATGGAGTTGCCGGTGTAGGAATTGGCATCGGCCTGATGAACGTGGTAGGGGAGTGTATGGGAGCAGGACGGAAAGACGAAGCTGCTTACTATATCAAGAAGTTAAGCGGCTATGGAGAAATCGCCATTGTAATCAGCTGTCTGGCAGTCTTTGCCCTGACAAAGCCAATTACCCTGTTGGGTGGGATGGAAGAAGAGAGCGCAAAGATGTGCTTTCAGATGGTCGTTGCGATTACCGTGGTGAAGCCAATTTTCTGGGTGGGCTCCTTTGTGCCGGCCTATGGAATGCGGGCAGCCGGCGATGTAAAATTTTCCATGCTGACTTCCTGTGCTACCATGTGGCTATTCCGGGTCAGCCTCTGCGTCCTTTTAGTGCGCCAGTTTCACTTTGGGCCGATGGCAGTGTGGATCGGCATGTTTGCAGACTGGGCAGTTCGTTCTTTAATTTTCACAATCAGATACCGCAGCGGAAAATGGGCAGAGCATCATGTGCTGGCATAAATGACTTTTAACAAAGTCTAGCAAGAATTCTCCTACCTCTTCAGGTAGTGAGATGAATTGTAAAAGAAACCTAAACGGCAGCGGTGGGCGGAGAGAGATCGGTATCCCCTGCTGACATGAGGTTTAACTACAGTCAGGATCATCCCGGCGTGTCAGACTCCGTAAATACCGACTGTGAGTTGAAACAAAAAGAGTGACAGAAAAGGAAATGATCAAGATGGGTGAAAAATTAACAAAAAGTGATGTGGAAAAGATTCAGGAAGAGATTGACTATCGGAAACTGGTTGTGAGAAAAGAGGCCATTGAGGCGGTCAAAGAAGCCAGGGCGCAGGGAGATTTAAGTGAAAATTTCGAATATTATGCTGCGAAGAAAGATAAAAATAAAAATGAGAGCAGAATCCGTTATCTGGAGAGGATGCTGAAAACCGCCCAGGTGATCTCAGATGAGTCCAAAGAGGATGAAGTAGGGTTAAACAATACCGTAGATCTGTATTTTGAAGAGGACGACCTGACAGAGGAGTACCGTCTGGTAACTTCCATCAGGGGGAATTCTCTGAAAAACATGATCAGCACAGAGTCTCCCATTGGAAAAGCTATTCTTGGAAAAAAAGAAGGGGACCGGGTTTACATTCAGGTAAACGAAAACTATGGATACTATGTGGTGATCAAAAAGATTAAAAAGACCACGGATGACAGCCAGGATGAGATTCGGAAATTCTAAAATCGGATGAAGAAAAACATGATTATAGGGATTGCTGTGTGCTTCGCATACCCATGATCATGTTAAGAAAATAACGGTATTTCTGCTTGCTATTCTGGAAAAAATGCGGTACGATAAAAGCAATAAAGCAGAGCACAGGGAGGTGTGTGCACGGTAGATCCGTGCTGCATCTTCCTGTGCTTTGTTTTGTGCAGAAAACCAGTCACAGAAGATGACTGCCTGCCCATTTGGCAGGGCAGATGGTACGGATCTGCGAGAACTGCAAAAAGAGTGAAAAAAGGAAGGAGAAAAAGTTATGTTACATGCAGTTGTATCTTTTATCAACATCTCAAACAAATGGATCTGGAGCTGGCCGATGATTATTCTGCTTCTGGGAACGCATATTTTCATGACCATCCGGACAAAAGGGATTCAGAGAAAACTAGGCACCGCAATCAAGCTTTCCGTTACCAGAGATCCAGGAGCTGAAGGAGAAGTCAGCCAGTTTGGAGCATTGGCAACGGCTCTGGCTTCCACCATCGGAACCGGAAATATCATCGGTGTGGGAACGGCAATCGCACTTGGCGGTCCTGGAGCAGTGCTGTGGTGCTGGCTGACTGGTGTATTTGGAATTGCAACAAAGTATTCAGAATCTCTGATTGCTGTAAAGTACCGGGTAAAGACAAAAGATGGACGTATGCAGGGCGGTGCCATGTACGCTCTGGAACGTGGACTTCATATGAAATGGCTGGCTCTCCTGTTTGCATTTTTTGGAGCATTTGCTTCTTTTGGAATCGGCTGCGCAACCCAGGTAAACGCCATTGCAACGGTATGTAAGGCAAATTTAGGTGTACCGGAGTGGGTAGTAGGTGTTGTGGTTGCAGCTCTGACAGCACTGGTTATTTTCGGCGGCATCCAGTCTATTGCAAGAGTCTGTGAGAAACTGGTTCCGTTTATGGCAGCATTTTATGTGGTCGGATGTATCATTATTCTGGTGATCAACCGGGACTTCTTATGGCCCGCAGTAAAAACCATCTGTACACTGGCATTCCAGCCTGGTGCAGCAGCAGGCGGACTGGTAGGAAGCGGAATTATGATGGCAATGCGTTATGGAATTGCAAGGGGACTGTTTTCCAATGAATCCGGTATGGGTTCTGCTCCTATCGCAGCTGCAGCAGCTCAGACAAGAAACCCGGTGCGTCAGGCACTGGTATCTTCTACAGGAACTTTCTGGGATACGGTTGTAGTCTGCTTAATGACCGGACTGGTTCTGGTATCCAGCATTATGAAAAACCCGTCCATTGATATGGGACGGATTACAGACGGCGGCATTTTAACAACTCTGGCATTTGACCAGATCCCGGTGATCGGACCGGTGATCCTGGTAGTAGGCATGATTTCTTTTGCATATTCTACTGTTCTTGGATGGTCTTATTATGGTGAGCGATGTGTGGAATATTTTATAGGGAAAAAGGGCCTGATTCCTTACCGCGTGCTGTATGTGGCAGTGGCAGTGCTTGCACCGGTGGTTGCACTGGACCTGGTATGGACTGTAGCGGATACGCTGAATGCGTTGATGGCCATTCCGAACCTGGTGGCAATTCTGCTGCTTTCTGGTGTGATCGTAAAAGAAACTGACAAATACATAAATGATCTGGATAAAAAATGTGAAGATACCATTCCTGTGGTAGACAAATAAATGCAGATTTGAAGAGAAAAATGCAGCACTTTTGCGGAGGTGCTGCCTTTTTACCATGAAAGTTCTGGATGGCAGCTGTGGAAGCGCCTGGGCGGGATACTTTTTAAGGAATCTTAAGATTTATACTAGGAATTTCAGACAGAAATATGGTAAAATAAAAAAAAAGAAAACTGGCTGACAAAACCAGTGTTGTAAAGGAGGAGTAAGCATTATGAGCAGAAAGAAAATGGCAGCAGCTTTGCTGTGCGGCGCGTGCCTGTCACTGGGCCTTCCATTTACATCCTTTGCTGATTCTGCGAAGGTCGTTACTCTTGGGGTCGATTTAAGTGGACAGCAGAAGGATATGATGATGCGTTATTTTAATGTGGCGTACAGTGATGTAAACGTCATGTATATCAACAACGATCAGGAGAGAGAGCATTTAAGCTCTTATGTACCTCTGGAGCAGATCGGCAGCAGAACTTTCAGCTGTGCGTATGTAAAACCGACAGATTCCGGTGGTATCCGCGTAAAGACAGCGAACCTTTCCTGGGTTACCTGCAACATGATTGCATCCACTTTGTCTACCTCTGGTGTGACCAACTGTGAAGTGATCGCAGCAGCGCCCTTCCAGGTATCTGGTACCGGTGCACTGACCGGTATTCTGATGGCGTATGAATCAGCTACGGGAGAGACCCTGTCTGAGACCAAGAAAGATCTGGCTACCGAAGAACTGGTGGTGACTGGAGAACTGGGAGACCGGATTGGCCAGAGTGATGCCACAGCCCTTGTCAACGAAGCCAAGATGGATGTCTTAAGTGAGAACCTGCAGGATCGGGAAGAGATTCAGAGCAAGGTAGAAGAAGTAGCTGGAAATAAAGGTGTGGATTTAAGCAGTGAAGAGATCGAGACTTTGACAGGCCTTATGGAGAAGATGTCCAGTGAAGATTATGACTATGACCAGATGAAGGGTACTCTTCAGATGGTAGAGGACAACGTATCTGACATTAGTGGGGAAGAAATCACAGACGATACCAATGCAGATGACAGCGAACAGCCAGGTGAAGTGGTGGATGATACCACGCAGGAGACAGAAATTCAGGATGACATTTTAAATGCAGTAGATGACAGCGCATTGGGTGAGAATGTCGTTTCCAGCTCCACCGATGAAAAAGAAGTACTGGCACCGGCTGAGACAGAAACAGACATTTCCGGTGAAGAAATCTGGGAAGAAGATACACAGAACTTTGGAGCAGAGACAGAAGGCATGACAGAGTATGTGGAGAATATCGCACCGGAGACTGAGCAGGTTCAGAAAACGGAAACAGACCCGGTAGAGATTCCGGAAACAGAACTGACAGAGGAAACAAATGATCTGGATGAGACCGAAGACTTTGGTGAGGAGGAAGAAGCCCTCAAACCGGAAGATCTGGATGCCGAAGACAAAGATGCCTATGATAAACTGGTAAAATACTGCGAAAAGACCTACAATATCTCTGATGTGGATGAAGACGGAGAGTACAAAGTAGCAGTGGATGATGAGACTGCAAAGATTGTCAGCGAATACCTGGAAAAACTCTTCCTGTCTGTGAAGTTAGACGGCGTTCCGGAAGATTATACTCCGGCAGAGGATGCCAAGTATGAGGACAACGACGAGATTAATTATCTGGATGAAGAATTAGAAAAATTCTTTGTAAAACAGAAAGATGAGATCTTTGATGATTACAGTGAAGAAGAACGGAAACAGATGTATGAATCTGTGATGAAATTCTTTGAAAAACTCTATGACATTCCGCAGGAAGAAGAGACGGAAGGATTAGAGGAGCTGGACACTGCAGCAGCTGATGAGTTCCAGGATTTTGAGACCGAAAGCCTGGATATAGAGGATTTAGGCTGATAGAGCGAAGTTATTAGAAGAGAAGGGAGATGCTGAAAAGGGCATCTCCTTTTTGAACCTTTGTCCCCTGGTATCATTAAGATGCCAGGGTCAAAAGCCTGAAACCACGATGTGCTTGCACAGGAGTGGTTTTAA
>CAJMON010000052.1 GCA_905214955.1 uncultured bacterium | reverse complement strand
ACAGAAAGTTAATCCACACGGCCTGAGAGTCGGTGTTATTAAAGACTGGGATTCTAAATGGTATGCAGAGAGCTCTTTTGCTGATTACCTGGTAGAGGACTACAACATTCGTAAATTTCTGAAAAAGAAACTGTACAGTGCCGGTGTTTCCAAGATCGAGATCGAAAGAGCTGCCGACAGAGTAAAAGTTATCATCTATACCGCAAAACCGGGCGTTGTTATCGGTAAAGGCGGAGCTGAAATCGAGAAAGTAAAAGCTGAAGTTCAGAAACTGACCGATAAGAAGCTGATCGTAGACATCAAAGAAGTAAAAAGACCGGACCGCGATGCACAGCTGGTTGCTGAGAACATCGCACTGCAGCTGGAAAACCGTGTTTCCTTCCGCCGCGCTATGAAGTCTACTATGGGACGTACCATGCGTGCAGGTGCAAAGGGAATCAAGACTTCCGTTTCCGGACGTCTGGGCGGAGCTGATATGGCTCGTACTGAGTTCTACAGCGACGGAACTATCCCCCTGCAGACATTAAGAGCAGATATTGACTATGGATTCGCTGAAGCAGATACCACCTACGGAAAAGTTGGTGTAAAAGTTTGGATCTACAAAGGCGAGGTACTTCCTACTAAAGGAACTAAGGAAGGGAGCGATAAATAATGTTAATGCCGAAAAGAGTAAAACGTCGTAAACAGTTCCGTGGTTCCATGGCTGGAAAAGCTATGAGAGGCAACACCATTTCTCAGGGTGAAATCGGACTGGTAGCACTGGAGCCCTGCTGGATCAGATCTAATCAGATCGAGGCAGCCCGTATCGCAATGACCCGTTACACAAAACGTGGTGGTAAAGTTTGGATCAAGATTTTCCCGGACAAGCCTGTAACTGCAAAACCGGCTGAAACACGTATGGGTTCTGGAAAAGGTTCCCTGGAGTACTGGGTAGCAGTTGTAAAACCCGGCCGTGTACTGTTTGAAATGGCAGGTATCCCGGAGGATGTAGCCCGTGAGGCACTTCGTCTTGCCATGCATAAGTTACCCTGTAAATGCAAAATCGTTACTCGTGCAGACTTAGAAGGCGGTGATAACAGTGAAAATTAATAAGTATGTAGAAGATTTAAGAAGCAAATCTGCCGCAGAATTAAATGAAGAATTAGTAGCTGCGAAAAAGGAGCTCTTTAACCTGAGATTCCAGAATGCAACCAACCAGCTGGACAACACCAGCCGGATCAAAGAGGTTCGTAAGAATATTGCAAGAATTCAGACTGTCATTAGCGCAAAGGCTGAATAGGAAGGAGAATCACCGTGGAGCGTAATCTGAGAAAAACCCGTACTGGTAAGGTTGTCAGCGATAAAATGGACAAAACCATCGTTGTAGCCGTTGAGGACCACGTAAAACATCCTCTTTACAAGAAAATCGTAAAGAGAACATATAAATTAAAAGCACATGATGAGAACAACGAATGCGGAATCGGCGATACCGTAAAAGTTATGGAGACCAGACCTCTTTCCAAGGACAAGAGATGGAGACTCGTAGAAATCGTGGAGAAAGCAAGATAATAATAGGAGGAATATCAGCATGATCCAGCAGGAAAGCAGACTGAAAGTTGCTGATAACACCGGTGCAAAGGAACTGCTTTGCATCAGAGTTATGGGCGGCTCTACCAGAAGATATGCGAATATTGGTGACGTCATCGTAGCTACGGTCAAAGATGCAACACCAGGCGGTGTTGTAAAAAAAGGCGATGTTGTGAAGGCAGTCGTTGTTCGTACCGTAAAAGGCGCCCGCCGGAAGGATGGCTCTTATATTAAATTCGATGAGAACGCAGCAGTCATCATCAAAGATGACAAAACACCGAGAGGAACCCGTATTTTCGGGCCAGTAGCCAGAGAGCTTCGTGAGAAACAGTTTATGAAGATTGTTTCCCTGGCTCCGGAAGTATTATAAGGAGGTGCCGAACAATGATGAAGATCAAAAAGGGTGATACCGTAAAGGTAATCGCTGGTAAAGATAAAGACAAAGAAGGCAAAGTACTTGCTGTAAAAGACGGAAAAGTTCTGGTTGAAGGCGTAAACATGGTTACCAAACACACCAAACCGTCAGCACAGAATCAGCAGGGCGGCATCGTAAATAAGGAAGCTTATATCGATGCTTCCAACGTAATGCTGGTAGTGAACGGAAAAGCTACCCGCGTTGGCTTCAAGATGGATGGAGACAAAAAAGTTCGCTATGCAAAAGCAACTGGCGAAGTGATCAGATAATTTGAGAGAGGAGGTTGCACAAGTTGAGTAGCAGACTGAAAGAACAGTATCAGAACGAAATCGTTGATGCTTTAGTAAAGAAATTCGGCTATAACAATATCATGGAAGTTCCGAAAATGGACAAAATCGTCATCAACATGGGTGTTGGCGAAGCAAAAGAAAATGCAAAGTCTCTGGAGAGCGCTGTTAAAGATCTGGAAAAGATCGCTGGACAGAAAGTAGTAGTAACCAGAGCAAAGAAGTCCGTGGCAAACTTCAAAATCAGAGAGGGTATGCCTATCGGATGCAAAGTAACCCTGCGTGGCGACAGAATGTACGAGTTCATGGACAGACTGATCAACCTGGCTCTGCCCCGTGTACGTGACTTCCGGGGTGTAAATCCCAACGCTTTCGATGGTAGAGGAAACTATGCACTTGGTATTAAAGAGCAGCTGATCTTCCCGGAAATCGAATATGATAAGGTAGATAAAGTCAGAGGTATGGACGTAATCTTCGTTACTACCGCAAAGACTGACGAGGAAGCACGCGAATTACTGACTCAGTTCAACATGCCGTTTCATAAATAGTAGGAGGGAACTTTCATGGCTAAGACAGCAATGAAAATCAAGCAGCAGCGCAAACAGAAATTCTCCACAAGAGAATACAACCGCTGCAGAATCTGTGGTCGTCCACATGCATACCTGAGAAAATACGGAATCTGCAGAATCTGCTTCCGTGAGTTAGCATACAAGGGCCAGATTCCTGGCGTTAAGAAAGCAAGCTGGTAAAGGAGGCAAATCAAATGACAATGAGTGATCCGATCGCAGATATGCTTACAAGAATTCGTAACGCAAACACTGCAAAACATGATACCGTTGATGTTCCGGCATCCAAGATGAAAATTGCGATTGCAAACATTCTGCTGGATGAAGGTTACATTAAGAAATATGACCTCGTTGAGGATGGCGCATTCAAGACCATCCACATCGAGCTGAAATACGGCGCAGACAAGAATGAAAGAATCATCACCGGACTGAAGAGAATCTCCAAACCGGGTCTGCGTGTGTATGCAAGCAAAGAGAACCTGCCGAAGGTTCTGGGCGGACTGGGTATCGCTATCCTTTCCACCAACCAGGGCGTTATCACTGACAAAGAGGCTAGAAAGCTTCAGGTCGGTGGCGAAGTATTAGCATTCGTTTGGTAGTAAACGCCATTAGATAACTTTTTGTTACTGAAAACAGAGAAGGCTTTCTGCCTTCTCCGAAAATCTAAGTAAGGAGGACACAAGAATGTCTCGTATCGGTAGATTACCGGTTGAAATTCCCGCAGGTGTAACTGTAGAAGTTGCAGAAGGAAATAAAGTTACCGTTAAGGGTGCAAAAGGTACTCTGGAAAGAGTTCTGCCCCAGGAAATGACCATTAAAGTAGAAGACGGACACGTAGTTGTAACCCGTCCGAATGACTTGAAGAAAATGAAATCTCTCCACGGTCTGACCAGAACCCTGATCCACAACATGGTAATTGGTGTAAGCCAGGGCTATGAGAAAGCACTGGAAATCAACGGTGTTGGTTACAGAGCAGCTAAACAGGGCAAGAAACTGGTTCTGACTCTGGGTTATTCTCATCCGGTTGAAATGACAGATCCAGAAGGTCTGGAAGCTGTTGTTGACGGCAACAAGATCGTTGTAAAAGGTATTGACAAAGAAAAAGTTGGCCAGTACGCAGCTGAAATCAGAGAGAAGAGAGCTCCGGAACCCTACAAGGGCAAAGGAATCAAATATGCTGATGAAGTAATCAGACGTAAAGTTGGTAAGACCGGTAAGAAATAAATAAGGAGAGTGTGAAGATGGTTAGCAAAGAATCCAGAACTAAAGTTCGTGAAAATAAGCACAGAAGAATCCGCAATCGTTTCGCCGGCACTGCCGAGAGACCGCGTCTTGCTGTGTTCCGTAGCAACAATCATATGTATGCACAGATCATTGATGATACAGTTGGAAACACTCTTGTATCTGCAAGCACCCTGCAGAAGGATGTAAAGGCAGAGCTGGAAAAGACCAACGATGTAAAGGCTGCAGCATACCTTGGAACTGTGATTGCAAAGAAAGCCCTGGAGAAGGGCATCACCACTGTTGTCTTTGATAGAGGCGGCTTCATTTATCAGGGTAAGATCAAAGCATTAGCAGATGCAGCTCGCGAAGCTGGACTTGAATTCTAAGACAAGGAGGGAAAAAAACACATGAAACGTACGATCATTGATCCGAGCCAGTTTGAACTGACCGAAAAAGTGGTATCAATCAAGCGTGTATCTAAGACTGTAAAAGGTGGACGTACCATGCGCTTTACTGCTCTGGTAGTAGTAGGTGACGGAAACGGACACGTTGGAGCAGGTCTTGGAAAAGCAACTGAAATTCCGGAAGCAATCCGCAAAGGCAAAGAAGATGCTGCTAAAAAACTTATCAGCATTTCTCTGGATGAGAACGCCAGCGTACCTCATGACTTCTACGGCAAATTCGGAAGCGCATCTGTACTTCTGAAGAGAGCTCCGGAAGGTACCGGTGTTATCGCCGGAGGTCCTGCACGTAACGTGCTGGAGCTTGCAGGTATCAAAAACATCCGTACAAAGTCTCTGGGATCCAACAATAAACAGAACGTAGTTCTGGCAACTATTAACGGTCTGGCACAGATGAAGTCCCCGGAAGAGGTCGCTAGACTCCGCGGAAAATCTGTAGAAGAGATTCTGGGTTAAGGAGGTCTTCAAAATGGCAGATAAAGTAAAAGTTACCTTAGTAAAATCCACCATCGGAACAATCCCGAAGCATCGCGCAACTGTAGAAGCTCTGGGACTTCGTAAGCTGAACCACAGCGTTGAGCTGCCGAACAATGCTTCCACTATGGGTATGGTGGCACAGGTTCGTCATTTAGTAAAAGTAGAAGAAATCTAATATATTTTGACAAGGAGGTGTACAGAATGGATTTAGCAAATTTACAGCCTGCAGAAGGTTCCAAACACAGCAATAATTTCAGAAGAGGCCGTGGACATGGTTCAGGAAACGGCAAGACTGCTGGTAAGGGACACAAGGGTCAGAAGGCCCGTTCCGGCGCACCGAGAATCGGTTTTGAAGGTGGACAGATGCCTTTATACAGACGTCTGCCGAAACGTGGTTTCACAAACCGGAATACACTGAAGATTGAGTCTATTAACGTAAGCGCTCTGGAGAGATTCGACAATGATACCGAAGTTACCATTGATCTGCTGATCGAAACTGGTATCGTTAAGAACCCGAAAGATGGAGTTAAGATCCTGGGAAATGGTGAACTGACAAAGAAGCTTACTGTGAAAGTGAATGCCTTCAGTGAAAGTGCAAAAGCTAAGATCGAGGAGCTTGGTGGAAAAGCCGAGGTGATCTAATGTTTCGAACATTGCGAAACGCATTCAAAATTGAGGATTTAAGAAACAAGCTTTTCTTTACCTTCATGATGCTGTTCGTAATCCGGCTGGGGTCTCAGATTCCGGTTCCTGGTGTGGACCGGAGTTACTTCTCCAACTGGTTCTCACAGCAGAGCGGAGATGCCTTTAACTTTTTCAGTGCATTTACAGGCGGTTCTTTTGAACAGATGTCTATCTTTGCACTGAACATCACTCCGTACATTACCTCTTCCATTATCATTCAGCTTCTGACCATTGCGATTCCGAAGCTGGAAGAGATGCAGAGAGATGGAGAAGATGGTAGAAAAAAACTGACTGCAATCACCCGTTATGTGACCATCGGCCTGGCACTGATTGAATCTACTGCCATGGCAATTGGATTTGGCCGCAGCGGTCTGATTGAGGAGTTTAATGCACTGAACGTACTCACTCTGGTTGCCGCACTGACAGCTGGTTCTGCATTCCTGATGTGGGTAGGTGAGCGGATTACCGAGCGCGGAGTCGGAAATGGTACATCCATCGTCCTGATGGTAAACATCCTTTCCAGAATCCCCAATGATCTGGTAACTCTGTTCCAGACTTTCGTTGCTGGAAAGAGTATTGCAAAAGGCGCCCTGGCAGCTGTGATCATTTTGGCTGTTATTGTTGTAACAGTTGTACTGGTCATTCTTGTGAATGATGCAACCAGAAAAATTCCGGTACAGTATGCGAAAAAGATGCAGGGACGGAAACTGGTAGGCGGTCAGTCTTCCTGTATTCCTCTGAAAGTAAACACCGCAGGTGTTATCCCGGTTATCTTCGCATCCTCCCTGATGTCCATGCCCTCTATGATCCTTGCGTTCATGGGCAAGTCAGCAGGAAGTGGTGTTGGCGGAACGATTGTTGGTATGCTGAGTCAGAACAACTGGTTCAACTTTAAAACGCCAATTTACACAGTTGGTTATGTGCTGTATGCAGTGATGATTGTGTTCTTCGCATATTTCTATACCTCCATCACCTTTAATCCTATAGAGGTAGCAGACAATATGAAAAAGCAGGGCGGTTTTGTTCCTGGTATCCGTCCGGGAAAACCGACACAGGATTATCTGAACAAGCTTTTGAATTATATCATTTTCCTTGGGGCAATCGGTCTTCTGATCGTTGTGACGATTCCGATTTTCTTCAACGGAGTTTTCGGAGCATCGGTTTCCTTCGGTGGAACCTCGCTGATCATTATTGTAGGTGTTATTCTTGAGACCTTAAAACAGATCGAGTCTCAGATGCTCGTGCGTAATTATAAAGGATTTCTGAGTGAATAAGTGTACGGTTTATCTGCTGTTATCCGGTTTTCGGATAATGGCAGGTAGATTCGTGCACTAAATGTGTTTATCTTGGAAAATAATTGCCGGCAGAAAAATCAGGAAAAAAGTCCTGCATTGGAATGCCGGATAAAAAGAAAGGTGGGGCACACGTGAAGATTATCATGTTAGGGGCACCTGGTGCCGGTAAAGGTACTCAGGCAAAGAAAATCGCGGAAAAATATCAGATTCCGCATATCTCCACGGGGGACATTTTCCGGGCAAATATCAAAAATGGTACAGAGCTTGGAAAGAAGGCAAAGACCTACATGGACCAGGGACTTCTGGTACCGGATGAGCTGGTAGTTGATCTGGTAGCAGACAGAGTTGTAAAAGAAGATTGCAAAAACGGCTATGTCCTGGATGGTTTTCCAAGAACCATTCCCCAGGCAGAAGCGTTGGATGCAGCTCTTGCAAAAATGGGTGAAAAGGTAGACTATGCCATCAATGTAGATGTCCCGGATGAAAACATTATTCGCCGCATGGGCGGCCGAAGAGCCTGCACAGGCTGCGGAGCGACCTACCACATCGTCTATAATGCGCCGAAGGCAGAGGGAATCTGTGATACCTGCGGAGAAGAACTGATTCTGCGAGATGACGATAAACCGGAAACAGTCAAAAAGCGTCTGGATGTTTATCATGAGCAGACCCAGCCGCTGATTGATTATTACAGTAAAGCTGGAATTCTGAAAAATGTGGACGGAACCGTTGACATGGAAGAGGTATTCCAGGCAATTGTTGGAATTTTAGGAGCGTAATTAGATGTCAGTATCCATTAAATCTGCAAAAGAAATTGAACTTATGAGAGAAGCAGGCCGTCTTCTGGAGCTGGTACATGAAGAACTGGCTGCCAATATCCGGCCGGGAATCTCTACATGGGAACTGAACCGGATCGGGGAGAAAATGATCCGCAGCTTTGGCTGCATTCCGAATTTCCTGAACTACAATGGATATCCGGCTTCCTTCTGTATCTCTGTGAACGACGAAGTGGTTCATTCCATTCCGAATAAGCACAAGATCTTAAAGGAAGGCGATATTGTCAGCATTGATGCAGGATTGATCTACAAAGGAATGCATTCCGATGCGGCAAGAACCCATGCAGTTGGGAAAATTTCCCCGGAAGCACAGAAACTGATTGATGTTACCAGACAGAGTTTCTTTGAGGGAATCAAATACGCAAAAGCTGGAAATCATCTGCATGATATTTCCAATGCGATTGATGCCTATGTGCGTCCGTTTGGTTATGGAATCGTTGAAGAGCTGGTAGGTCATGGCATTGGTCATGCCCTGCATGAAGATCCTCAGATTCCGAACTTTGCACAGAGAACCAAGGGCATTCGTCTGATGCCGGGCATGACTCTGGCTATTGAGCCGATGATCAATATCGGACGGCCGGATGTGGAATGGCTGGATGATGACTGGACAGTGGTAACAGAAGATGGAAGCCTCTCAGCACATTATGAGAATACGATCCTGATCACAGAAGGTGAGCCTGAGATCCTTTCCCTGACGCATCGTTGAGGAACGCCTGAATGATAAGCGGGGATAACAGGATTGAAGCAGGGATGCTGGCTGTTTCGAGAGCCGGACATGACTGTGGGAAAACATATGTGATCATAAAGGCTGACAGTCGTTTTGTCTGGCTGGCTGACGGCAGTCTGCGGAAGGTTTCAGATCCAAAGAAGAAAAGCCGGAAGCATATTCAGGTGATACGTCGGACAATGATACAGCTGCCAAGCACAGCTGCAGATGAAAAGGTAAAGAGAATATTGAAAGAGTATCTTGCAGAACAACGAACAGCTGCAGGGTCACACAGGGAAAATCAGGAGGATTGTAATGTCAAAAGCAGATGTCATTGAAGTAGAAGGAACGGTACTGGAAAAGCTGCCGAATGCCATGTTTAAAGTAGAACTGGAAAATAAGCACGTTGTTCTGGCACACATCAGCGGAAAGCTGAGAATGAACTTTATCCGTATCCTTCCGGGAGATAAAGTAACCATCGAACTTTCTCCCTACGATCTGTCCAAAGGCAGAATTATCTGGAGAGACAAATAAGTTACGTGGCATAAAAATAGAGCCGCAGGCGAAGAAAGCAAAAGCTTCCAAAGCCTGCGGCATGTTCATTTTACAGTAAACTCTGTCCATTCTATGTGGTTATATTCTATTACATCATCTGTCTTTCTCATTCCCAATTTTTCGTAAAATGAAATGGCATTTTCGTTTGCAACCAGATATACAGCAACATCATTTTTGCCGCCGGCTAAAGAATGTGCTGTCTCCATCAATTCCGTACCAATTCCCTGGTGTAAATAGTCTCTGTCTACACCTAAATCGGTTACATAAAGCCAATAGGCATAGTCAGTCAATCCGAATAGGATACCGACAATGTGGTTATCCCTGTTTCTTGCAACAAGACTGATTGATACATGATCAACCAGCTTTGCTATCCTTTCTTCGAATCGTTCCTTCGGATACTGCGACCCTAAATCCGTACGCTTTAGGAATTCGATATATTCTATTGAGGATATTCGCTCCTTCCATAAATTCTAATTGAATTTGTCAAACTCATATCTGAATTATACCATAAAAATAACGACACTGTATATCATTCTCGTAACATACAATGCCGTTATTTTTATTTTTTCGATACACCAAACAAAACATATTCCTGTATAAGATAATATCATATGCAGAGTTCGACTTGTTCAGTTTTAGTGGACCTGAGGGGAATCGAACCCCTGTCCGAAAGCCTATTCATTAAGGCATCTCCCATCACAGTCATCATACAGACATTCCCTCCGCTGGCCGCCTAATGACGGGCTGTCAGCTTCAGTAGCTTCATAAAATCTTCTGCTTCCGCAAAGCTTAGGAAACAGAGGGCCTCACATAGTTTGATGCCGGTGACTTAAGCTGTGAGTAACCTAAGGCCGACATGCAGCATTAAGCAGCTGCTAATAACTCTTCGTTATCGTTTGCGTTTAATTTTAAGGTCCGGTTTGCTATGCGGTCCCGGCCCGCAGATGGCTTCCCTAACTTCAAAACCCCCGTCGAAACCAGTACAAGCCCTGGTTTGGCAAGCGAATGAAGAAATTCGTTCTTTTTTATTATATGAGAAAAAGAAATTTGTGTCAAGGGTTTGGAAGGCTGTTTTGTGTAAGAAAAAGCGATGCTTCTGCTAAGAAAAGAATTATAATGAAAAAGAAATCAGATGCATCAGGGGATAACGCAAAAACCAATGGAAATGGGAAGAACAATAACAGGAACAAGGAAGAAAGCAGCAGGTCTGCTTTGGACAGACACGGAGGAGTCTGCAGAAAAACAGAGGAAAGCGAGAGGGCTGTGCTGCGATTTTAATCATTTGTGAAGATTTCTGATTAGAAAAGAAATGCCGGAATCCTTGCAAAAGTGTGCATAAAAATGTAGAATTTGCAGAATTGTGCATGTTTCCGTCATAAATGACGGTTGGCAGATGGGGAAGGTGGGGTGTATAATAAAAACATCATAGAAAAAATGAGGCGGAGGAAACTCTGCCGGGAGGAAACATGTACAGAATACGGAAGACCAGCTGGGGACACCATATTGACTTTATGCTCCTGGACTTGATCTGTTTGTGGGCAGCGTTTTTTGTGACAGTATTTATCCGAAATGGCATGGTGGATGTGTTCCATGATCCGGATGTGCTGGAAGTCGGGATCGTATTAGCATTGATGCATTTTTGCGTGGGATTTTTCTTTGAATCATACAAGAGTGTTCTGCGCAGAGGAACTTTGCAGGAGTTTAAGTATGCGATCCAGCATGTGAGCCTGATGATGGCAGGAATGTTTGCTTATTTCTTTATTGTAAAAAGGGCAGATCATTTCTCAAGATTTGTGTTGCTTGCACTGTGGGCAGAAGGCATTATCATTTTGCTGCTGGCACGTACGGCATGGAAAAAGATGCTCCAGAAACGGATGGAGACCGATGCAGGAGACAGAAATCTGTTCCTGATTACGAGAAAGAACAGAGTTGCGGAGACACTGGAAGTGCTGGAGAAACATTCCAGCGGCGTTTACCACATTGTAGGAATGTGTATGCTGGATGATGAGATTGGCGGAGGAACCATTCAGGGAATTCCGGTTGTCACCAGAGGAAAAGGTGTGGATGATTTCACCAGAGAATGTGCCGTGGACGAGGTGCTTCTGGATCTCCAGGATGACGTGGAGATTCAGAAGGAGACGGAGCGGTTTCTGGAGATGGGTATTACAGTTCACCAATGTCTGACCAGGGTTTCCAAAGAAAATGTTCATACCAAGACGGTGGAAAATTTTGGAGGCTATACCGTGCTTTCCACCAGTATCCGGATTGCATCCGGCAGACAGCTGTTCTTAAAACGGCTGATGGATATTGCAGGGGGACTTGCAGGCGTAGTTGTGACTGGAATCCTGACGATCTTTATCGGTCCTGCCATTTACATAAAATCACCTGGCCCGATTTTTTTCTCGCAGGAGCGGGTAGGAAAAAATGGACGGCGTTTCCGCATTTACAAGTTCCGGTCCATGTATCCGGATGCAGAAGCGCGGAAAAAAGAATTGATGGATAAAAATAACATCAAAGATGGTATGATGTTTAAAATGGATGATGACCCTAGAATTATCAAAGGAGTCGGCAATTTTATCCGAAAGACCAGCCTGGATGAATTCACGCAGTTCTGGAATGTCTTAAAAGGCGACATGAGCCTGGTGGGAACCAGACCGCCGACAGTCGATGAATGGGAAAAATATGATCTGCATCACAGACGCAGACTGGCCGCGAAGCCAGGACTTACCGGTATGTGGCAGGTCAGCGGAAGAAGCAGCATCACAGATTTTGAAAAGGTTGTAAGCCTGGATACTCAGTATATTACTGAGTGGAGTCTGGGACTGGATATCAAGATTCTGTTTAAAACAGTGGAAGTGATTTTCAAAGGAGAGGGGGCCGCATAAAGCGGTCTCCTTGTTCTGCATTTGGAGGTGTACAGCAATATTTGGATATTATCTGAAAAAAGATCTGCTGGATATCTGGGCCTATATTCCGGCAGGAATGGCAGCAGGCATGGCGGCAGTTCTGATAAGTCTTGTGAAAAGCAGAGCTGGCAGGCAGACGGTTCAGCGGAAAAAAGTGGGAGCTATCTTTTTATGCTCCTTTTACCTTACGGGGCTTGCCGGGCTTACGTTTTTTAACAGAGAACAGGGCTCACGCAATGGATTCAGCCTTCTGCCTTTTGAAACCTGGAGATTTCAGCTGCGGGCGGTGATGTTTGAAGTGGAAAATGTACTGCTTTTTGTTCCGGCGGGGATTCTTCTGCCGATGGTATTTCCTGGGACAGACCGGTGGAAACGCATGGCACTGCTTGCAGGGCTGATGACTCTGTGCATCGAAACTACCCAGCTGATTACGGGAAGAGGATATTTTCAGGTGGATGATCTGATCAACAATTTCCTAGGCGGGATTCTTGGATATGCACTGCTTGAAATATGCAGAAGAAAATCAAAATTAATTCACGGAACCAAGTGTTGATGTGTCTGGCAGAAAAAAAACCTGGACGGGCTGCCGTCCAGGCCTTTTACATTACTGATTGTCTTCTTCCTCGTCATCCAGATCATCATCCAGAGGTTCTTCCTCGGACTCTTCTTCCTTGGAGGGCTCTTCAGGAACAGTCTCAGCTTTATGTTCCACATGGAGTGTGACATATTCACGCTTGGCATCTTCAGTGCCTGCTGCGGGCTCTTCGGAAGGTTCTTCGGTTTTTTCCTGATCCAGGCCGTCTTCGAAATCTTCCATATCATCATTCCAGGAACCGGAATTCTCATGTTTCTTCTTATAAAAATATGCAATGCCGGCTGCAACGGCAGCAACGGCTGTTCCGCCGATAAGAAGCTTTTTAAAAATTTTAGACATGGCTGTTCTCCTTTCCAATATTCAGCTATTTCTATTTTAATACGAACTGCCTGAAAAAGAAAGGGGGTAAATAAAATTTTATGATGCCAAGGTCCCAAGGTCTATGTCCCCTTGTGCTTGCACGAGAGGGGACGTAAGACCTTGGGACCTGCCCCGATATGAGCATGGAAGGGAAGCGCCAGCTTCACGATATGTGAATAGCGGGTAGAATTGCGAGAGTGCAAAGCACGGAGCAATTCGTAAGGCATCATAAAAACTGGGAGGATTGTGGAAGTGCAAAGCACGGAGCAATCCGTGGGTATCATAAAAAGTGGAAGAGGGCATGTCGACCTGTGCAAGCACAAGGGGAGACATGATACTTTGAGGTTTACCCTTTCCTGTACTCTCGCAGAATTTGATGAAACTGTGTCCCGCAGCGTTCTACTTCCCCCAACACCACATCAATGGCCTCCGGTGTCTGTGTCCAGTTGTCCCTGGTGATGTTCTGGACCGTGACCGGGCAGACGAGAAAATGGGTATCCGGGTAAAGAAGCTGGTAATACAGCAGGGAACGTCTGGCATGGAAAGACTTGCAGCAGAGAATGGCCGTCTTTGGGAAAATCCCCAGGCGGTCGGTAAGCAGCTTGGAAAAAATGGCATTTTCATAGGTAAAAGAAGCCTGGTCTTCCCTAAGAATCGAAGTTTCCGGAACACCCTCATCCAGAAGAATCTGGGAGAGAAAACTGCATTCCGTATCAAACATGCGGCCCTGATAGGCAGCAGGGGAATCGGCCCCTGGAAAATGAGAAAGTCCAATGCTGCAGCGTCCGGAGACCAGAATCTGATCCGAAAATCCCTGGTGCCAGAGATTGGCAGCGTGCAGGGCAAGCTCTCCGGAGGTGCTGCCGGGAACCAGAATCAGGTCTGCTTTGTCAGGAGCATCTTCCACAAAAATAAAATCCGTCAGTGCATCAAAAAAAGCCAAAAAATCACCTCCATGAAGACAGTATACCAGAGAAAAATAAAAAGCAAAAGGAAAAAGACGGAGGAAAAGTATTGACAAAATACGAGGCAAGACGTATACTGAACTCATAAAGTTCAGTCAATAAACTAATTAAAAGAAAGGATGGAAGGTTGCCATGAAAATCTACAAGGTAACAGATCCGGAATTCCGCAAATACGGCCGGGTCGTAAAAAATGTAGACTTCACAGATCTTGTAGCCAGACTGAAAAAAACCCCTCTGACCAGGGACGTGGCTTATGAACCGTCAGTTCCGGAGCTGGAAGCTGCCAAAGGTGTTTACAAAGCACTGCAGGATACTACTTACGGAGAGATGCCGATCCAGATCGGTTATTGCAACGGTTACAACAAGACTATGAATGCTATGGAGTATCATCGTTCCTCAGAGATCAACGTAGCTGCTACAGATGCAGTTCTGCTGGTTGGTTTAAGACAGGATTTGGAAGAGGATTTCTCTTATGATTCTTCAAAAGTAGAAGCATTTTTCCTGCCGGAAGGCATGGCAGTGGAAGTGTATGCGACCACTCTGCATTATGCTCCCTGCTCACCTGCAGAAGAAGGATTCCAGGTAGCCATCGTTCTGCCGAAAGACACCAATCTTCCGCTGAAGGAAGCACACACCGCAGGAGACGAAGATCGTCTGCTGACAGCTACAAACAAATGGCTGGTAGCTCATCCGGATGCAAAGATCGAAGGCGCTTACAACGGCATCAAAGGTGAAAATATCACTATTGAGTGATTACTTTTATAAAAAACTATTTCAGGAGGAAAAGATAATGATTAACATGCCCAAAGTAAAAATAGGTGTTGTGGCAGTCAGCCGTGATTGTTTCCCGGAGGATCTGTCTGTAAACAGAAGAAAAGCTCTGATTGACGCTTATACAAAGAAATATGACGCAGCAGAGATTTACGAATGTCCGATCTGTATTGTAGAAAGTGAAATCCATATGGTACAGGCTCTGGAGGACATCAAGAAAGCTGGATGTAATGCTCTGGCTGTATATCTTGGAAACTTTGGCCCGGAAATTTCCGAGACCCTGCTTGCAAAACACTTCGATGGTCCGAAGATGTTCGTAGCAGCAGCAGAAGAGACTGGCGACAATCTGGTCGGCGGACGTGGAGATGCTTACTGCGGTATGCTGAATGCCTGCTACAACCTGCAGCTGCGCAATGTAAAAGCATATGTTCCGGAGTATCCTATCGGTGATGCTGAAGACTGTGCAGATATGATTCATGAGTTCGTGCCCATCGCACGCGCTATCATCGGACTGTCTGATCTGAAGATCATCAGCTTTGGTCCCCGTCCGTTAAACTTCCTTGCCTGCAACGCTCCGATCAAACAGCTGTACAATTTAGGTGTTGAGATCGAAGAGAACTCCGAGCTGGATCTGTTCGAAGCATTCAACAAACATGCAAACGATCCGAGAATCCCGGATGTTGTAAAAGATATGGAAGAAGAGCTGGGTGCCGGCAATAAGAAACCGGAAATCCTGCCGAAACTGGCTCAGTACGAACTGACTCTGCTTGACTGGATCGAGGAGCACAGAGGATACCGTAAATACGTAGCACTGGCTGGAAAATGCTGGCCTGCATTCCAGACACAGTTCGGATTCGTTCCCTGCTATGTAAACAGCCGTCTGACCGGTAGAGGAATCCCGGTATCCTGCGAAGTAGATATTTATGGCGCTCTGTCTGAGTTCATCGGTACCTGCGTAAGCAACGATGCAGTTACCCTGCTGGATATCAACAACACCGTACCGAAGGATATGTACGCAAGCGATATCAAGGGCAAATTCAACTACGGTCTGAACGATGTATTCATGGGCTTCCATTGCGGAAATACCACCAGCAAGAAGCTGTCTGGATGCAGCATGAAGTATCAGTTCATTATGGCAAGATCTCTTCCGGAAGAAGTTACCCAGGGGACTCTGGAAGGTGACATTGTACCGGGCGACATTACATTCTATCGTCTGCAGAGCACAGCTGACAACAAGCTGCGTGCTTACATCGCAAACGGTGAGGTACTTCCGGTTGCTACACGTTCCTTCGGCGGCGTTGGTATCTTCGCTATTCCGGAGATGGGCAGATTCTACCGTCACGTACTGCTTGAGGGCGGTTATCCGCATCACGGAGCTGTTGCTTTCGGACATTTCGGAAAAGCTCTGTATGAAGTATTCAAGTACATTGGCGTAGATGTTTCTGAGATCGGATACAACCAGCCGGCAGGCGTACGTTATCCGACCGAAAATCCGTTTGCATAATCAATCATAAAACGGACAGTCACAGCCGGTGCGGCCTTCGGGCTGTGCCGGCTGAATTTTTGAGCTAGCTTCAGTAAAAAGAAAAACAACCAGATGGAAAAAAAGGAGAACAGATATGCTGTATATTGGCGTTGACTTAGGAACCTCTGCCGTAAAACTTCTGCTCATGGCTGCAGACGGCACCATTGAAAATGTAGTTTCAAAAGAATATCCTTTATACTTCCCGCATCCGGGCTGGTCTGAGCAGAAACCGGAAGACTGGTGGGAAGCAGTAAAGACCGGTATCAAAGAGCTGGTAAAGGATGCTGACAAGAGCCAGATTGCAGGCATCAGCTTTGGCGGCCAGATGCACGGACTGGTAATTTTGGATGATCAGGACAACGTAATCCGTCCAGCAATCCTGTGGAACGATGGACGTACCCAGAAAGAGACCGATTACCTGAACAACGTAATCGGCAAAGACAAACTTTCCGAGTACACCGCAAACATTGCATTTGCCGGATTTACCGCACCGAAGATTCTCTGGGTACGCAACAATGAGCCGGAAAACTTTGAGAAGATCAGCAAAATCATGCTTCCCAAAGATTATATTGCATACAAGCTGACCGGTTCTTTCTGCACGGATGTATCCGATGCATCCGGTATGCTGATCTTTGATGTGAAGAACAAATGCTGGTCCAAAGAAATGCTGGATATCTGCGGCATTACCGAGAACCAGGTAGCAAAGATTTATGAAAGCTACGAAGTCGTAGGCACTGTAAAAGAAGACGTTGCAGCAGAACTGGGTATCCCGGCTTCTGTAAAAGTAGCAGCAGGTGCTGGTGACAATGCGGCAGCCGCTGTTGGAACCGGTACAGTAGGCGATGGTATGTGCAACATTTCCTTAGGAACCTCCGGAACCATCTTCGTTTCCAGTGACAAGTTCGGTGTAGATAAAAACAACGCACTTCACGCATTTGCACATGCAAATGGAAAATACCACCTGATGGGCTGCATGTTAAGTGCTGCATCCTGCAACAAGTGGTGGATGGAAGAGATCATCGGAAGCACCGATTTTGCCGGAGAGCAGAAGAAGATCACAAAGCTTGGCGAGAACAATGTATTCTTCCTGCCGTATCTGATGGGTGAGCGATCTCCGCACAACAACCCCAACGCAAGAGGTACTTTTATCGGCATGACCATGGATACCACACGTTCTGATATGTATCAGGCAGTGCTGGAAGGTGTTGCATTTGCAATCCGTGATTCCTTCGAAGTTGCAAAATCTCTGGGCATCAAGATTGAGCGCACCAAGATCTGCGGCGGTGGAGCAAAGAGCCCGCTGTGGAAGAAGATCATGGCAAACGTTCTGGGCATCAAAGTAGATGTAATCAAGAGCGAAGAAGGACCGGGACTTGGCGGCGCTATGCTGGCAGCTGTTGCATGTGGCGAGTATGCAAGTGTAGAAGAAGCTGCTGCTAAGATCGTGGAAGTGGTTGATACCATTGAGCCAGATCCGGAACTGACTGCAAAATATGAGGAAAGATACAGTAAATTTGTGAAGATCTATCCGACCGTAAAAGATCTGTTCTCACAGATCCAGTAAGGAATCCGAAAACGTGTCCCCGGGCTGCCTGGCAGCTCCGGGGATTTTTAGACAAAAACAAAAGGAGCGTTCAAATGATAAAGCTTTGCGTGTTTGATCTGGACGGAACATTGGCAGACACCATCGACTCCATGGCATATCCGGCAAATAGGGCGTTAAAAGAGCTGGGTCTTCCAGAACTTCCCTATGAGGGATTTCGGTATTATGCGGGAGACGGTGCGGCCATGCTGTGCAAACGGGCCCTGGCAGCAGCAGGCGACCCGGAAGGTGTGCACTATGAAGTATTTTATCCTCTCTACCGGAAATATTTCAGCATAGACTGTATGTACCACGTGCAGATTTATGATGGAATGAGAGAGACACTGGAAGCCTTAAAGCAGGCAGGCATCCACATTTCTGTGCTGTCCAACAAACCCCACGGTCAGGCAGTCAACGTGATTGCAGATCTGTTTGGGGAAGGTTATTTTGATGCCGTACAGGGCCAGGTAGACGGAATTCCAAGAAAACCGGCACCGGACGGAGCCTTGAAGCTTGCAGAAAAATTTGGCGTAAAGCCGGAGGAATGCCTGTACATCGGTGATACCGGAACGGATATGCTCACCGGCACCAGAGCAGGAATGCATACTCTTGGCGTACTCTGGGGTTTCCGGGACCGGAAAGAGCTGGAAGAAAACGGAGCCTGGAAGGTTTTGGAAAAGCCGGAAGAAATTCTGGAATATGCAGGCTGTGCCGGAAAGGAAGGGACGGTATGATCCGTCTGATAGCCAGTGATCTGGACGGTACGCTGCTGTTAAACGGAGCCCAGTCCCTGCGGCCGGAAACCACAGGACTGATTCAGGAACTCACCCGCCAGGGCCGGATTTTTGCGGCAGCCAGCGGCAGGCAGTACGCCAATCTGTGCCGCTTATTTAAGGGCGTGGAAGAGGAGATTGCCTATATTTGTGAAAACGGTTCCCTGGTGATTTATCAGGGAAAGATCCTGGAAAAACACATCATTCCAAGGGAGACCGGCCAGGAAATTTTAAAGGCAATGATGGAGAAAGACGGTGCAGAGGCTCTGCTTTCCGGGGTGAATACCTGTTATATCCAGGCAAAAGATCCTGACTATGCCGTTCATCTGCGGGATGTGGTAAAAAACAACGTGACAGAGGTGCCAGATATTTTAAAGACTACAGAACCTTATCTGAAAATTTCCGTATACGAAAAAGCAGGAGTGAACAAGTCCCAGGCATACTGGAAAGAGCGCTTTGGAGACAGGGTCACGGTAGTGACGTCTGGAAATGCCTGGCTGGATACCATGCCAAAGGGTGTGGATAAAGGGAGTGCTATTCACACCCTTATGGAAAAACTGGGGATAACACAGGAAGAAACGCTGGTTCTTGGGGATAACTTCAATGACATTGAGATGATGGATGCGGTGAAGTACAGTTTTGCCATGGAAAAAGCGGCCAGCGAGGTGAAAGCCCACTGCAGGTATGAGACAGCCCTTGTGGAAGATACGCTCAGGGAAATTTTAGGAGGAAAATATGATTAAGCTGATTGCGTCGGACATTGACGGCACCTTGCTGCAGGAGGGAAGTGACAGGCTGGACCCGGAATTTTATACCGTGATTCCGGAACTGAAAAAAAGAGGCATTCTCTTTGCTGCGGCCAGCGGAAGAGGCTATGCCAGCATTTCCAGGCTGTTTGCGCCGGTAAAAGACGAAATGATCTTTATTGCAGACAATGGCTCCAATGTGGTGTGCAGAGGATATGAGACTTTTTCAGCCTGCTTGAATAAGAAAGATGTCAGGGACTGGGTGCAGGCCATGCGGGCAAGAGGAGACTGTCAGATTCTGCTTTCGTCAAAAAATATTGTATATGTGGAAAATGCAGATGAAGCGCTTTTGGATCTT
Source organism: uncultured bacterium (assembly GCA_905214955.1). Taxonomy (GTDB): domain Bacteria; phylum Bacillota; class Clostridia; order Lachnospirales; family Lachnospiraceae; genus Limivivens. Next base: position 4,503 of record CAJMON010000052.1, on the reverse strand, counting down.
CTCATCAACGGCTATCACAACAATGTAAAAGTGACGGAGGATCTTCTGGCAGAAACCGAGAAGGAGAATATCGTAAAAGGTGCGATTTATTACCGGCCTGGAATCAAGAAGATCGCAAATCCCATTATTGAGGAATGGAAGGATCGTTTTCACGTGATGGTGGCAGGAGACCCCTGGCTGGATTTTGTATCCTATGATGCAGACAAGGGAAAGGCACTGAAAAGCATTCAGGATCTGATGCATATTTCGCCGGAAGAGACCATGGTTTTTGGAGACAATCTCAATGATCTGGGCATGTTTAAGCGTGCAAAGGAGAGCTATGCGGTGGCCAACGCAAAACCAGAGGTTTTACAAGCGGCAGCCCGCCACACCGCTTCCAATCTGGACGGAGGGGTTTTGAAGGTGCTAAAACGAGTATTGGAGGAGCAGAAAGATGTACAGTAAAGAAAGCATTGATACATTTTTGAAAAATCAGCTGCAGCTGTTGGATGAAAAGGTGGCAGAGACACCGGAAGAAGCGGAAGAGTTTCTAGAAGACAATCTGGCGGTGGAGGTCAATTCCTTAAAAGAAGTACGGGAATACTTTGAGGAGAGTGGAATGGACGCAGACGGACTTTCCGATGAAGAATTAAAGGATGCTTCCGAAGTATTTGAGCTTCCCAGTGGAAAATATCTGATTGTAGAAGCGTAAAAGGAACCCTAATGCTTAGAAAAAAACTGGCTTTGCAGGGTCAGCCCCACAAAGCCAGGATTAAATATCGGATGCCTGCCAGAATCAGCAGATGCACCGGATAGAATGCATAGAAAAAGTATTTTAAAGAGCAGCTTCCACGTTTTCCATTGTAAAACCAGATGGGAAGAAACGCCAGGGGAGCTGTCAGTTCCCAGGAAATGGCAGCAGCGCCTCCGGCACACTGGAGAAAACGGTCGAAACGGAAGACAAACAGAACAGCAATGAGGAGAATTCCCTTGTAGCTGTAGTCTGTTTTAAGAAGCCAGGCAAGTCCCATTGCAGCAAGAAAGGCAAAGGCAGAAAGCCAGTTTTTTTTGTGCTGTTCACACCAGGCAGCAGCGGCCATGGCCAGAAGCCCGAAAAACAGTGTAAAATAAACATTCTGGCTGCGGGGAGCAAAGACTCCTTGTTTTAAGGCAAGATCAAAAGGAAATTCGGAAAGCAGGGCGAAAAGAAGCAGACGTCCTGCATATTTTTTTACATCTCGTGTATAAATAAATCCCTCCACCAGCAGAAAACAGAAAATGGGAAAGGCAATACGTCCGATGGCACGCATGACCTGGTCTGTGCGCGTCCAGAAAGCGAGAAGATCCGCATTTCCGGTAACGGAAGGAAGCTTTAAAATGGCTTTTTCTACGACGGCAGCGCCGGTGTGGTCGATAAGCATGGAAAGTATGGCGATGACCTTTAAAGTGAAACCGGAGATGCCGGGTTTTTCGAAAGATTTCATAAAAAAATACTCCTTTCTGCGTTTCTAAGTATAACGGAAACGCAGAAAGAAGTAAAGTCTTTCAAAAGCTTATTTGGCAAGGAGCATCAGAATCTGATTGCTTCTGGCAACAAATTTGGTCATGGCGTCCGGAGCCAGAGGTTTGTGTGCCAGCATTGCCAGGTCATAGAGTTGTTCGCATATCATGGGAACATGCTCAGAATCCTTGTGCTCAAAGATGTACTGTACCAGTTGGTTGTTAGCGTTGAGAACCAAGGTTTCGGTTGTACCAAACATGGACGGATCCATACCCGGCATACCATACATCTTCATCATATCCTGCATACGGCGGCTTTCCTCGGAAAGGGTCATCATAGAAGAAATGTCTGCATTTTTCAGCTTTTCTACTTTGACTTCCAGTTTGTCTTTTCCAAGAACCTTGCGGAACAGCTCGGTCAGGGTATCAGTTTCTTCTTTCAGGGCATCTGCGGAAACTTCTTCCTTGAAATCAGAGGTCACATCTGCATCGATTCTCTGGAACTTCACATTCTCTTTTTCACGCTCTACATGAGTGATGAAAGCAGAGTCAATGTTGTGTTTCAGGATCACAGCATCTTTTCCTTCAGAGCGGAACATGTTGATGTACTGGCTTTGCTGGATCTCATCGGTGACATAATACAGAATAGTCTGGGGTTTTTCTTTCTCGTCAGCCTTTTCTTCTGTTTTCTCTTCGGAATTGTTTTCAGCTGTCTTTTCCGCCTCTTTGGTCTCCTCGGCAGGTTTGTTTGCTTCGATATAATCCGGCAGAGTGAAGTATTTGTCATCCAGATCTTTTAACAAGGTGTAATCCAGGACTTTTTCAGAGAACTTGGCATCCTTGATGCAGCCGTATTTGATGAACGGGCTGATGTCATCCCAGTATTTCTCATAGTTTTCTCTGTCGGTCTTGCACATGCCAGTCAGCTTGTCAGCAACTTTCTTGGTGATGTAATCAGAAATTTTCTTTACAAAACCATCATTCTGCAGGGCGCTTCTGGAAACGTTCAGCGGCAGATCCGGGCAGTCGATAACACCCTTTAAGAGCATCAGGAATTCCGGAATCACTTCTTTGATGTTGTCAGCGATGAATACCTGGTTGTTGTACAACTTGATGGTTCCCTCAATGGAATCGTATTCGGTATTGATCTTGGGGAAGTACAGGATACCTTTCAGGTTGAAGGGATAATCCATATTCAGGTGAATCCAGAACAGCGGCTCCCGGTAATCCATGAAGACTTTTCGATAAAATTCACGGTATTCTTCTTCTGTACACTCATTGGGATGTTTTGTCCACAGCGGATGGGTATCACTTAAAGAAACCGGACGTTTTTTGATCTTCACACGGTCTTTGGCAGGAGATACTTCTACTACTTCTTTTTCACCATTCTCATTTTCTTTTTCCTCTGTCTTGGCATCCTCGTGGATATGCTCAATGACTTCGTCGTCTTCTTTCAGTTCGCTTTCATCAATGGTTTCGTATTCCGGTTCTTTATTTTCAACGGTCAGGAAAATCTCTGTCGGCATGAAAGAGCAGTATTTTTCAATGACTTCTCTTGCACGGTATTCATTGGCAAACTCCAGGCTCTCTTCATTTAAGAACAGGGTGATTTCGGTACCAACGCCAACTTTATTACCTTCTCCGATGGTATATTCGGAACTTCCGTCACACTCCCAGTGAACCGGTGTGGCACCTTCTTTGTAAGAAAGGGTATCAATGTGAACATCGTCAGCAACCATGAATGCGGAATAGAAGCCCAGTCCGAAGTGGCCGATGATCTCGTCGGTATTGGCCTTATCCTTGTACTTGTTCAGAAAATCGGTAGCGCCGGAGAAAGCGATCTGGGTAATGTATTCTTCTACTTCATCCTCTGTCATACCAAGACCGGTATCAATGAATTTCATGGTCTTGGCTTCCGGATCGATACGCACTTCAATGCGCGCCTTGTAATCTTCCGGAAAAGTGTATTCACCCATGGCTTCCAGCTTTTTCAGCTTGGTGATGGCATCACAGCCGTTGGAGATCAGCTCACGGACAAAGATATCATGATCGGAATAGAGCCATTTCTTAATAATCGGAAATAAATTTTCACTGTCTATGGAAAGACTGCCTTTTTTACTCATGGTAAACACTCCTTTATTTTCTGTTTTTAACAAAATGAACATACCGTCTGATGGCGGATCTACCATACATGAAAGATAGCAGCTGCGCCCTTGGCGCTCCCGCAGCTGCCGGCGCATTCGTAATTCGGGCTATCGCCCTGCTTACTCATACGCTCTAGCCTGTCCGATATCCATGAATTCGCCCATGCAAACAGGGCTCTTTCATGGCTGCCGTCCAGGACTTTCATAGTAAAATGAACATTTGTTGATTCCTGGACTCTAGTTTAGTACAAATGCAAGGAAAAGTCAAGAAAAAATTAGCACTCATTCAAGAAGAGTGCTAACAGATTTTAGATCCGCTCAAAAGGAAGTTCTTTCTGCTTCAGAAAACTGCCTACCATGGAATCCCAGGTATGCTCCAGGGTCTTGTCCAGGGTGAAAAGCCGAAGGGAAGTGCCGGTGACGCAGGTAAGAGACGCACCGTCATAACGGATGTTCAGGTAAAGGCCTTCGATATCTTCCGGGGACAGGGAAATTCCACCCTGAGTCAGAAGTTTTTCAGTGTTGGAAGGGGAAAGCTGGAAAATGATCTTGAAGTTTAAGGGCGTGTGTTTTCCTTTTATAAGGGAAAGACAGAAAGGACGTACCTGATCCCAGCGGGACAGGGTTTGGGAAACATCCACTTCATCCTGATCGGAAAAAAAATCGGGGTGGAAATGTCCGTCAATGGAAAATACATTAAAGGTCGTGATGGTAGCTTCGGAGAGCAGAAATGCATCGAAGGTGCTGCTAAGAAGCAGCTTTCCCATAAAGCCTTTCACATCGAGAATCTGAAATGCCTGCATAGAACCTCCTTTTTTGTAGACTTTTTGTAACTGTTCAGAGCCAAGCAAAATTTCATAAAACAGGTGTAAAATGCTTG
>CAJMON010000051.1 GCA_905214955.1 uncultured bacterium | reverse complement strand
TCCAATTTCAGAAGGAACGGCATGGCTGGTTGGTGATTCACTTGCGATAACAGCGGCGCATAATGTTTATAATACAAAGAATCAGCCTAAAGAAATTATTTTTACATTAGGAGAAAATGGTGGAAAATCTCCGTATGGAGATATTAAAGTAACAAAATGGCATATTCCACAGCAATTTATAGAGCAGAAAAAGAAAGAACCACAAAAGACATATCCTAAATATGATTATGCAATTTTAGAACTTGATAAACCAATAGGGAAAAAAAACGGATATTTTAGTGTGGAGAATACATTTACTGTATTTGATGTAGCAGATAATTTTGATATATATGAAAATGAGCATACAGTGAAAATTGCAGGTTATCCTTCAGATCATGCGATTGTGTATTCACATTATATGTATGCAAGTAAAGGAAAAAGTTATTTTGATGGTTCTGATTATGTATTGTATTACAAGATTGACACTTTTTCTGGAGAAAGTGGGGCTCCTGTTTTTTATAAAAGCGGCAACAAATACTATGCATTGGGGATACACCTTTACGGTAAGTCCGAAAAAAATGGAGTTGAATGGAACCGGGGACGGAGAATTACGAAGGGAATTGTGCAGGCAGTCAACAAATATAAGTAAAGGGGGATGATTTGGTATGAAGAGAACTCTAAAAGGAAGAAAGTATCTGGGAATCGCAGGGTGCGCAGCAATGCTGGCATTTGCACCGAAAACGGTGGATGCAGAAGAACTGACTGTTTCGCCGAGACAGGTGGAAAGCAGTGTAAAACAGCAGAAAGCAAAAAGCGTGTCTTTTTCAAAGCGGAAAGTTGTTTTTAAACACATTTCCAAGCGCCTGAAAATAGATAAGAAAGGGCGTCATTTAACAAAGTATACGCTGGAGTGGAAAAAAGTATCTGGGGCGCAGGGTTACTGCGTTTACCGGACAGACAAAAAAGGAAATCTGAAATTGGTTCAGAAAATCATGAGAAATGAAAAATGCAGATTTCAGGAGACTGTGAAAAATCCATTGCCAGAGTATACTATCCGTGCTTTTCGAAAAAATTCCAAAACAGGAAAACTAGAATACAGTAAAAAGACCGTATATCGTGATATAGAAGAATAAAAACAAAAACTAGAAAGGGGTGCCAGCGGGCATCCTTTTTGCGTGGAAGAAAATTTGAAGGGAGAATAGCATTAGCAGGAAAAAGATATTATGATAATGAAATGGGTGAGAAGGGATGAATGGAAAACAGAAAAAACTTCCTGTGGGAATTGAAAACTTTAAACAGTCTACGAAAAATTACGCCCGTACTTTTCAGCCGACCATGTCATGGGACGAATACATTGCCGGAATGGTTCAGGAGACAATGTTCGAAAGCGCAATATCGGCACTTTTGCGACTTTTTTGGACACAACTGCAGATGAGGCATTGATTGATGAACTTCCCAAGAAGTTAGAATAAAGAAAAAAAGAAGTGAAATCAAAAGAAGACCAGGAAAATTAAGTTTCTGTTGTGATGAATATCCTGCATAAGGGAGGGATTATGCTTACACTTTATTCATTTATATGGAGTGTTCTGATTAGCAGTGCTTTTATGCTGATCTTTCACTTTCTATGCAAGAACGATAAAATTGTTTTGAAGTTTGATTCAGTGGTTACAATGGCAGTTCTTTTTTTGCCGCTTGTTAGATTACTGATTCCTTTGGAATTTCTACATTTTTAATACCGGTTGGAAGATAAGATAGTATATGCAGCAATTTTTAACAACTATGCTACGACACAGGAATGGGTAGATCCTGAATGGATCGACTGCTAAAGCGTACAGTATAAATACAAATATCCCCCTGCCAAGTGCTTCTCGCACGGAAAGCAGGGGGATATTTCTGGTTAAGCAAATAAATTATTCAGCGTGGATTGCATCATTCGGGCACTCAGCTTCGCAGGTACCACACTCCAGACATGCATCAGCATCGATTACATATTTGCCATCACCTTCGCTGATAGCATCAGCCGGACAGACTGCTGCGCAGGAACCGCAGGATACACAATCGTCAGAAATTACATATGCCATGATTTTTTCCTCCTTATAGAATAGTTTTTTACAGGTCTCTTTGTAACCTTTCACCCATTCTAATACATTTACCTGGAGATTACAAGTGAAATATTTGTAAAAAACGGGGAATTCATGTACTTTTTCGGGGACAGGAAAGAGCCTTGCATATTTGGAAAAAGCGTATTATAATAAGGGAAACTCAAGAAAAAAGGAGGTTGGACGTCAAATGAAAATTTCAAAAGATATGATCATTGGTCAGATTCTGGAGATGGATCCAAACATGGCAGGTATCCTGATGGCAGGTGGAATGCACTGCATCGGCTGCCCGTCAGCACAGGGCGAGAGCCTGGAAGAAGCTGCATGGGTACACGGCATTGATCCGGATCTGCTGGTAGCCAGAGTGAATGCGTTCCTGGAAAGCCAGGAGGCAGCACAGGCTGATAAATAAGAGCATAAGTAAAGGCTGTGAGAAAGGAATTTTTCAAAAGAAGTTCCCAGATCACAGCCTTTTTTGTACATTTTACCTGCCTTAAGCAAGAACGGCCAGTTTCTGAAGTGCATTTTCCTCTACCACGCAGTCCATATGCTCTGCATAGTAAGCTTCCATGCCGGAAACAAACTTGGTGTTGGCAGCATATTCGGAAAGAATATTGCAGATCTTGTTGAACTCTTCCGGAGAATGCTCGGACTTGGTGATAATCAGATAATAATCCTTTTCAGCAGGGCTGTGGTATAAGGTATTCAATCCATCATAATGCTTTTCCAGAACATGGGCTGCGCGCAGCACCGTATCCAGGTCTGCAAAATGGTACACTCTGGTCAGATTCATGGGAGCCTTAGGCTGTTCCGGTGTATCAGAAGCAGAAGCGGCAGGCTGTTCCGCAGTCTTTTCCTGTGCGTCATGGAAACGGTTGAACAGCCCAAGAATGTCGTCCGCACCTTCTACCTTGGCAGGAATGGGAGAATTTCCCATAGGTTCACTTCCAGGAGCTGCCGGGGCAAACTTTGCAAACCGGGTATCCAGTTCTTCCGGATCTTCTACCTTTGTAATGATCAGAATGATAGACTCCGGGGAGATGGGAATGGCCTCAATCATCAGCGGAATGTCATTGGCCTCAAAGCCAAATTCATAAGCAGCCTGCTGCATCATATCGCGGAACAGGGTCTTTGCTTTTTCTGTGCCGTAGGCCAGTTCACTGAGTTTGAGCTGCCGGTCAGCCAGATCTTCTCTGGTAAGGGTGCAGCGTATCTGGTTGTCGTTGATTTTTTCTATCTTCATATAATAATCACATCCTAACTGAACATATAAGCCGCCTGGTGCGGCACCATAAAGAAAATGGTCGTAAAACCTGCTGTTTTCCAGTGTTTGCAGGATTTTTTCCATGGCATCATTATATACCGTATCAGTAGAAAATGTAAAGAGTGTAGCGCAAAAAAATGGAACGCAGGCTGCACGGTATGCGGATATCAGGAAATACATGGAAAGCGCGGAAAAACAGTCGAATGCTGTCGATAAAAAACTGCGCCTGTGCAAAAATAATACTTGCAATTCAAACGCTATCCGGATATAATAAGCATCAGAGAAAATGTTCTGGCTTCTATTTCTTTCATCTTTTGATCTATTTTTCTATGCGGTATTCCCGCATTTTCCCAGATTCTCATTTGATGATTTACCTCACCCTGGCACGCTCTGAAGTTTTCGGTGCGCTGCAGCATACCTGGATGCTGACGCAAAGACGGATGGAACAAGCAGACTGTCCTTTGTCCATTGCCGGAAATCAGCTGAGCAGCAACCACACCGCCGGCATTTTCTCAAAAAACTGGCCGGTAATAATATATCACACGCACCAGAAGGAATGATCACCGGCCCAGGAAGGGAAGTGGACAAGAAATCAGAAAGGAAACTTCGAAAAAGAGTTCACGCAAAGCAGATCCTCTGTGCAGGGAACTCCAGACTTACTACCGGGAAGGCATCCGGCTGTGGCTGAACGGGCGTCCCAGCAATCCCCGTCAGATTGCCAGGGCCTGTGCCGCCGGTGAAGAATGCAGTTACATGCGTGATTATATCAGAAACGAGAACGATGAGATCATCGGAATTGCTTTTGACCATGTCAGCCAATATTGACCTCCTTTTGGAAAAGCCCCCTAATGGAAAAATGATACAGGAAAAAAACGCTGAAAGTGGTCGTCAAAGTGATCAGAGGTATGATATAATGATGCAGAGAAGGAAAGCAGAGAGGGAGTAACCAAAGATAAGGACAGGGGAGGTACCGATGCATGAAAAAAAAGACCGTACCGGTTTTATTGGCGGTTCTGCTGCTGGCAGTGATTGTTACACTCATCAGCCTGATCAGCCGCGTTGTAGAAAAATACACTCCGTCGGATGAACGGGTGGATACTGCAGAATATTTTGGCATATCCGGTGAAAATGAAATGGTGCTGGTTATGCAGGATGAGCTTCTGGAAGAGAAAGGCCTGTTGGAAAATGGGACCGCATATCTAAGCTATGAAGCAGTAAAGACCTGGCTGAACAACCGTTTCTACTGGGACAGCAGTGAGAATCTAATGCTGTATACCACACCGGAAGATGTGATCCAGGCTGCAGCAGGAGAGGCATTTTACACTGTATCCGGGGAAAAGAAAGAAAACGATTATGCGATTGTGAAAGTAGAGGGAGATCAGGCGTATATTGCTGCGGATTTTGTGAAGCAGTATACAGCGATGGATTATGAGATTTATGAAAATCCAAACAGAGCCGTGATTACCTGCCGATATGGAGAGATCACAAAGGCAGACCTGAAAAGAAAAACGGTGGTACGTACACTTGGAGGAATTAAAAGTCCCATTCTTACAGACGTGGCCAGAGGGGACAGTGTAACGATATTAGAAGATCTGGAAGACTGGACAAAGGTTGTCACAGCAGACGGCTATATCGGTTATGTACGCAGCCGTTTTCTTGGAACTCCTTATACGGAAACACTCACATCGGATTTTCAGGAGCCGGTATACACCAGCATTCAGAAGGACTATAAGATCAATATGGTATGGCACCAGGTAACCAGCCAGGATTCGAACAGCAGTCTTCTTCAGGATATTGCAGAAGTCAAAGGCGTGAATACGATTTCGCCTACCTGGTTTTCTATTATCAGCAGCGATGGAAGCATTTCGTCACTGGCTGACACCACCTATGTAGAGCAGGCACATGGACAGAATCTGGAAGTATGGGCACTTGTGGATAATTTCAGCACGGAGATTGATACCGCAGAAGTTCTTTCCAGAACCAGTTCCAGACAGAATCTCGTCAATCAGCTGATCGGGGCAGCCATTCAGTACAATTTGGATGGAATCAACATTGATTTTGAATCTCTGACAGAGGATGCGGGAGACGGTTATATACAGTTCCTTAGAGAAATGTCCATAAAATGCAGGAAAAATGGACTGGTTCTTTCCGTAGATGATCCAGTGCCCATGAGCTTTAACACCCATTACCAGAGGGCCGAACAGGCAGAAGTGGTGGATTATATCTGCGTGATGGGATATGACGAGCATTACGCAGGATCCGATGCAGGATCCGTGGCATCTCTTTCATTTTCCACAGCAGGAGTGACAGAGACGTTGGCAGCGGGTGTTCCCGCAGAGAAGCTTGTGCTTGGAATTCCGTTCTATACCAGACTGTGGAGAACGGATTCAGCAGGAAATGTCAGCAGTGAAGCCTATGGCATGGATACAGCCGCGTACATTGTTTCTGAGAATGGAGCCACAGCGTCCTGGGATGAGACGACAGGACAGGACTACGCAGAGTTTACTGATGCAGAAGGAAATTTCTGCCAGATATGGCTGGAAAACGAAGCTTCCCTGGAAGAAAAGGTGAAGCTGGTACAGCAGTATGACTTAGGCGGGACAGCCGCCTGGAAGCTGGGATTTGAGCGGTCTGCCGTCTGGGATGTACTGCAGAAATATGTAAAATAACACAGTGAAACAAAACAGACAAACTAAAAAAACAATATCAGAAAAGCAAAATCTTCAAATCAATGATAAAATTCATAGAAGAGGCTGCAGCTTTGCAGAGGAAAACCATCTGTCAGGGCTGCAGCTCTTTCCTTAAGAAAACTCTTTGTTTTTCTTCACAGTTTTTTCAAAAACTGGAGTTACTCTAAAAAAGAAAAGTAATGGTCAGTCAGAAAGATGAGGGGAACAAATGGGGAATCTGAAGAGGAAGATGTGTTTTTTGGCAGCTGCAGTGCTGATAGGAACAGCGTGGAGCCAGGCAGCAGAGTCTGCAGTGGCAGAAAGTGCGCAGACAGTGCAGCAGGAAACCAGCCTGCAGGAAGCACAGACGGCATTATCGGAGGTGGACAGTACAAAATGGCAGTATCAGGAAGAAGATGACGTGTACTGGCAGACAGGAATTTTGTATTGTGCAGCTCCGTCAGATGCGCAGTATGAGACGCTGAGCATTTATGTGCCGGGGGCGTACATGGATGGAGAGGCCAATGGTGACGGGACCTATACCTGCAGGTTCAATACAGAAGCAGAAGTGAGAGGCTATACGTGTGAGACAGCACCGCTGGTCATTCCCATTGAGACGCAGAATTATGATCCGGTAAAGGCACCGGAGGAGTATGTTGCCCAGGCAGCGGCATATACATCCTCCGGGTTCCTTTTTATAGAGGCAGGATGCAGAGGAAAAGAAGCAGGGGCACCAGCAGGAGTGGCAGATTTGAAGGCGGCCATCCGGTATCTGCGTTACAGCAGTGCGGAAATCCCAGGAAACAAGGACCGGATTTTTGTATATGGAACGGGAAGCGGCGGGGCTCTTGGAGAGGTGCTGGCGGCATCTGGGAACAGCGCGCTGTATACGCCGTATCTGGAAGCGATAGGTGCGGCAGGAGATGTCAGCGACGCAGTGGCAGGAGTTTATGAAACGGATGCGGTCACGGGGATGGATTATGCAGATGCGGCAGCAGAGTGGATGCGGGAAACATCGGAGGAATCAGAGGGCACAGAAAGTACAGATGTGTCGGGAAAAGCAGGACTTTCCAGAGGACTGGCGGTTTCTTATGCACTGTATATCAATCAGCTGGGGCTGGTGGATGAGGAAGGAGAGCCTTTACTGCTGTCTGCTTCAGAAGAGGGAGTTTACCAGGATGGAACTTACTGTGGATACTTAAAAAAGGTGATTGAAGAAGCACTGACACAGTATCTGAAAGAGCAGGATGACAGAGCTTCCTGTATTCAGGAACTGAACCAGGATACCGAATGGGTGGCTTACGATGAGGAGACAGGAGAAGCAAAGGTTCTGAATCTGCAGGGATATCAGGAGCTGATGGATAAAAAACAGACAGCATCAGAAAAGACGGTGGGAGCATTTGACAGTCTGGAAGGAGACCAGACAGAAAATATTTTATTTGGATATGGAGATGGAGAAGGAGCACATTTCGACCAGGTACTGGCAAAGCTTTTGGCAGAGGACAGCACCTATGGAGATGATTACCAGACGGATCTGCAGAGAACGGATTCTCAGGGAAACCAGGCAGAAACCAGAGTCAATCTCTACAACCCGCTGTATTATCTGTGTAGTTTTTACAATGGATATCAGACAGGAAATGTGGCCAGATACTGGAAACTTCAGGTCTGTCTGCCGGAGGCAGGGGAAGGCGTTCTTACAAGCGGAACCAATCTGGCACTTGCATTGAAGGAGTACGGCGCAGACACAGAATTTGAGACTGTATGGAGTGAGGCAGACAGTGAGATTTTGCCGGAAACAGTGAAAACCTGGATTTTTGGGAACCTGGATAGCCATACAAAGTAAGAGTTGTTCCCATACTTCTTTTGTGTTACACTTGGAAAAGAAAACAGGAAAGAAGAGGAAACAGAAAAAATTGAAAGAACAAAATGATAAAGAAGTGGTGGAGCTGGCACTTCTGGCAGGCCATATTCTTCTGGAGAATGGTGCAGAGATTTTCCGGGTGGAAGAGACTATGGAACGGATCTGTGCACATTTTGGAGTAGAGTCTGCCAGCGAATTTGTTCTCAGCAACGGCATTTTCGTGACAGTGGGAAATGAGCGGGAGAACGTATTTGCCAAGGTACAGCATATACCGGTAAGCGGTACGCATCTGGATAAAGTGGCGGCGGTGAACCAGCTGTCCAGAGAGATCAGCAGAGATGTCTATACTGTGCCGGAAGCTATGAAAAAACTGGAAGAAATTCAGAACATGCCTGGGAAAAGTACCTGGGTACAGATACTGGCTTCGGGAGTGGGAAGTGCGGCATTCTGCTTTTTATTTGGTGGAAATTTCAGAGACAGCATGGCGGCATTTGTGGCAGGATTTGTACTGTATATTTATGTGCTGGGAGCAGGGGCGCATCTGTCAAAGATCGTTACCAATATTCTGGGAGGTGCCTTGGTGACGGTGATCTGCGGAGGTTTTTATCTGTGCGGTCTTGGACAGCATTTAAACTTTATGATTGTGGGTTCTATTATGCCTCTGGTTCCGGGAGTGGCGTTTACCAATGCCATCCGGGATGTGGCGGATGCGGATTATATTTCCGGAATGGTGCGTATGCTGGATGCCCTGCTGGTATTTTTCTGCGTTGCAGCAGGAGTGGGATTTGGAATTTCCATTATGAGCCGTCTGACAGGAGGTGCACTGCTTTGATTTCAGAATTTATTGCGGGAATGCTGGGAACCATGGCGTTTTCCATTTTGTTTGGAGTACCCTCTAGGTATTATGTGTACTGCGGGCTGATTGGAAGCGGCGGGTGGATTATTTATTCCGCGGCGGTGAAGGTCTTGGGGCCGGCAGAAGCATCTCTGCTTGCCACTATGGCGGTGATCTTTTTTTCCAGGCTGGCAGCAGTGTGGAAGCGCTGTCCGGTGACGATTTTTCTGATTGCAGGGATTTTTCCCCTGGTTCCAGGGTCGGGTATTTACTGGACAACTTACTACCTGGTGACAGACCAGCTTCCGCTGGCTCTCCACACAGGATACCAGGCTGTGAAATGTGCAATGGCGATTGTGCTTGGAATTGTGCTGATATTCGAACTGCCCCAGAGCCTGTTTGCCAGACTGCTGAGGCAGAAGAACAGATAAGATCAGGATCGGGAAAGCTTGAGGGAACCTGTGGTTTCAAACCTGCGCATAATGGTGTAGTAAGCGATGCCAAGAGGAATGCAGGCAACGATCCATGCCAGCGGACAGGAACAGCAGATGCCGGTAAATCCGGCCAGACGGGCCAGAACCAGTGCGGCGAAAATACGCATAAGAAGTTCCAGAACACCGGACAAGGTGGGAATGGAACTATTGCCAAGTCCCTGCAGGGTAAAACGATAGATGAACAAAAGAGCTAAAGACCAGTACAGGCTTCCGCTGATACTCAAATAGGTCCTGGCATTTTCAAGTACCTGGGGCTCGCTGTTTCCTACAAAAAGGGAAGCCAGGTTCCCACCGAAGAAAATATTCACCAGTCCCATGACAATGCTGAAAGAAACGGACATGAGGATGCACTGGGTGACACCTTTGCGGATACGGTCCTGTTTTCCGGCACCGTAATTCTGAGCGGTATAGGTGGACATGGCACTTCCGAAGGAGTTCAGCGGCATGGTTGCGATGGAATCAATTTTCTGGGCAGCGGTATAGGAAGCAACGGCTGTGGAACCAAATGTATTTAATACGCTCTGTACGATCAGACTTCCAATGGCGATGATGGACATCTGGAATGCCATTGGGAAAGCGATACGCAGCTGAGCAGAAACTTCTCTGCGGTGCAGCTCAAAGTGTTTTCTGGAAATCCAGAAAGCAGGCACCTTGTATTTGATATAGATCAGGCAGCAGATGCCAGATACCAACTGGGAGAAAACCGTCGCAGTTCCGGCACCGGCAACACCCATGTGGAAAAACAGAATCAGAACCAGGTCCAGAACGATGTTTAACAGACAGGCAATGACCAGAAAGCATAGTGGCATTTTGCTGTCTCCAAGGGCACGCAGCATGTTGGAACACAGGTTGAACAGTGCAGTTGCACCGATTCCGACAAAAATGATTGTGATATAGGATGTGGCATCATCCAGAATTTCTGCCGGTGTCTGGAGAAGCTCCAGTACCGGTCTGGCGATCAACACTGCTAGGATCGTCATTCCTATAGACAGGAAGATGGTAAGCAGAATGCCTGTGGCAAAACTTTTCTTGACTCCTTCCATATCTTTTGCACCAAAGCGCTGGGCAGTAATGACTGCCAGGCCGGAGGTGAATCCGTTTACAAATCCAATGATAAAGAAACTTAAGCTTCCGGTACAGCCTACGGCAGCCAGGGCGGTGACACCGATGGTGCGTCCGACGATCATGGTATCTGCCATGCTGTAGAACTGCTGGAAGATATTTCCAATAATCAAGGGAAGTGCAAAAAAGAAAATCAGTTTGGCGGGATTTCCGCTGGTCATATTTTTGGTCATATCTCAATCCCCCTTAAAAATGGGCCGGCAGAAGACCGAATCTGCCGGCGTGAACTATCTTTATTATAAAATTTTACGAAAAAAGAGGAATGTAATTTTCTGTACTTTAGATGTGCAATCTTGTATACTTAAGGTACGATAGGAACATTAGGAGGCAGTGTATGTGTGAACAATCTTACGATATGACGTATACAGATTTGAATCCCAAATTTTTGTATACCTGCGAGCAGGACAGAACGGAGGCCAATGATTTGCACACTCATGATTTTGTGGAAATGATCCTGATCTTGAGAGGAAAGGCATGGTTTGAAATCGAAGGGCAGGAATATGAAGCAGAGGAAGGCACGGTGGTGGTAGTAAATCCAGGAATGCATCACAGAAGCCTTTTAAAACCGGAAAAAACTGGAAATTTAAGACCGGCAAGGGAATTTCATCTGGCATTTACGGATGTGGAGTTTGTCAACTGCCGAAAGGGCTGCCTGCCGCTTTTTCGGGGATGTCAGATTACAGCGGTGCTTCCAGAAGAGACCAGACGAGAACTGTTTGAATTGTGTGCGGCCATAGAACATGAAGCAGGGGGCAGCGCACCGGGAAGATATTTCATGCTGAAAGCCTACCTGATTCAGGTGCTCTGCCTGCTGGAACGGTTCCGAAGACAGGAAATTCAGCTGGAGGATGTGCAGAATCACAAAACGAGTGTGCGGTGTGAATTCAAATCCATCAACAAAAAATATGTGATACGCCGAATTATGGACTACATGGAAAATCATTACCAGGAAAAAATTTCTCTGGATCAGATTGCAGCAAATATGTATCTCAGTTCGTATTATATTTCCAAACTTTTCAAAAGTGAGACTGGAGATACGCCCATTAATTATCTCATCAGCCTGCGGATGAAAAAAGCCAGGGATCTTTTAGAAGAAATGCCGGAGCGGCCGGTGCAGGAAATTGCAGCAGCTGTGGGGTATGAAGATGCGTACCATTTCAGCAAGCAGTTTAAAAAATACTATGGAATGCCGCCGCTGTATTATAAGGCCAGACTGCGGTAAGGAGGAAGCAATGGACATTGGAAAATTTTTAGAGATTATGGATCTTGCAGAAAATCTGAAAAACAATCCAAGGCATTCCTGGACATCTTCTGGAAGAAGGGAAAGTGTGGCAGAGCACAGCTGGCGGCTGACGCTGATGGCATATTTTGTGAAAGATGAATTTCCAGAGGCAGACATGGACAAGGTGATGAAAATGTGTGTGTTCCATGATCTGGGAGAGGTATTTACAGGAGATATTCCTGCTTTTGAGAAAACAGAGCAGGATGAGAAAACAGAAAGCGCAACTATTGAAAATTGGCTTGTGACGCTGACGGAGCCTTATCAGGAAGAATTGAAAGCTCTGTTTCAGGAAATGGCTGCTCTAGAGACAGAAGAAGCCAAGATCTACAAGGCTTTGGATAAAATGGAAGCGCTGATTCAGCACAATGAGGCAGATATTTCCACCTGGCTGCCTCTGGAGTATGATCTTCAGCTGACATACGGAGAAAAAGAAGTGGGATTTTCTGATTATATGAAGCAGCTGCGGGAGGCAGTCAATCAGGTTTCCAAAGAAAAAATCAAACGGGAGGGACGTTTATGAAGACAAAAGTATGGGCACACAGAGGGGCATCCGGATATGCACCGGAAAATACCCTGGAGGCATTTGAAATGGCAGTGAAACAGCAGGCAGACGGTGTGGAACTGGATGTGCAGCTGACAAAAGACGGAGAACTGGTGGTTCTTCATGATGAAACCCTGGACAGGACAACGGATGGAAAAGGATTTGTGAAAGATTATACGCTGAAAGAAGTGCAGGCACTGAAGGCTGTGAAGACCCATCCGGAATATCAGACGGGACGGATTCCCATGCTGGCAGAAGTCTATGACCTGTTAAAACCTACCGGTCTGGAGATCAATGTGGAATTAAAAACAGGAATCTTTTTCTATCCGGGAATTGAAGAAAAGGTGTTAAAGCTTACAAAAGAGATGGGAATGGAGGAGCGTATCTGGTATTCTTCATTTAACCATTATTCTCTGAAAAAAGTAAAAGAATGCAATCCCTCTGCCAGAACCGGTATCCTCTACAGTGATGGATGGATAGAGCCCTGGAATTATGCCAAAGAGCTGGGCGTGGACGCCATGCATCCGTTTTTTGTAAATACCCAGTATCCGGGATACCTGGAAAACTGCAAGAGACTGGGGCTGAAAACCCATGCCTGGACGGTGAATGAAAAAGAGTACATGCAGCTTCTGACCAGACAGGGAATCGAAGCGCTGATTACCAATTATCCAGATATTGCCAGAAAAGTGGTGGAAGAATAGAAGCTAAAAGAAAAAGAGTAAAACCAAAGAAATTTTTAGCATGAAAGATATAAAAACAAAAATCCTATAAATAAAGAAAACGAAAAGTTCTGGATTATTCAAATTTTTCACTTGAAAGCCATGTAAGAAAAGTTTTTGCAAGAAAAAGCTGTTTTTCATCGAAATCACGAAGCAGCTTGGCAGTATTTTTCCATTCTTCATTGGCGGGGGGTTCCAGAAGAAATTCGTCAGGTGTTGTTTTTAATACTTCAGCAAGACGCATCAGCACTTCCAAAGAGGGAATGGAAATTCCGCGTTCAATATTGGAAAGATATTTGTAGCTGATGTCTGCTTTTTCTTCTACTTCAAATTGTTTCATCCCAAGCTGTCGTCGGCGTCTGGCAATCCGGGCGCCGATTTCAGAGTAATTTAAGTCCATAATGATCTCCTTTTCCTTTATCATAAAGAAATGAAAAATTTAATGAACGTATTGAAAGTCGAATAATGTCGAAAAAATCGACTTTACATACGAAAAACAAATGTCAAAGAATAAGAAGATCATGACATAGAAATGAAAGGAGATCTTATGAAAAAAACTGGTAAAAGTTTTTTGAGAAGATGCATCACCATTTTGATGGTGGTTTTTGGAAATGTTTTGTATGCATTGACCGTGCGGCTTTTTCTGCTGCCGGCTGGGCTTGTGACGGGAGGAACGACAGGAATTGCCCTGGCGGTGAACCATTACATCGGTATTCCAGTATCTGGATTTGTACTTGTTTTTAATGTAATTATGCTGCTTGTGGGGCTTGCTGTGCTTGGAAAAGCGTTTGCTGTGACAACGGTGATCAGTACGTTTGTTTATCCGGCAGCATTGGAAGTGCTGAATCAGATGCTGGGAAATGTTGTTCTGACAGAAGATATCTGGCTGTGTACGCTGTTTTCCGGACTGGGAATCGGAGTGTCCCTTGGCATTGTGATCCGCGCCGGAGCGTCCACAGGAGGCATGGATATTCCGCCGCTGGTGCTGAACCATTGTTTTCGGATTCCGGTATCGGTAAGCCTGTATCTGTTCGACTTGGTAATTCTGCTGATGCAGGCATTATACAATCCGGCGGAAAAACTTCTGTATGGAATTGTACTGGTGCTGGTATATACGGTGGTGCTGGATAAACTGATGCTGATGGGAACGACCAAAACGGAGGTAAAAATTGTCAGCAGCCATTATGAGGAGATCCGAAAAGCCATTCTAAAGGATATGGATCGTGGCGTGACGATGCTTTCTGCAAAAAGTGGGTATCTGGGAGAAAAAACAGAGATGATTTTCAGCGTGATTTCCAACCGGGAGCTGCCAAAGCTGGAAGAAATTGTAAGAGAAACTGACCCGGACAGCTTTATGACAGTGTGCCGGGTCAGTGAAGTGCGTGGAAGAGGATTTTCTAAGAAGAAAGAATACCGTTAAGCCTTCCAACAAAATATGAAATTATGCGGCGCTGCTGCGGAAAATGGAATCTTTGCAGCGATCCAGGGCAGATAAAACGATCAGCCCGATAACGTAGCAGGAAATGACTTCTCCAATTCCTACGGTCAGTGCCATGAAGGGGATCGGAAGGTTTTCGCCGTATCCGTAGTAAAGTACGAATGGAACAATCAGGGCGTTGAGAACGACTGGCGGCAGAGGCACCAGATATTTTTTTCTGCGAAGCATGTAAGAACAGCCTGCAGCGGCCAGTGTAGCAAGACTTCCGCAGATGATATCAAGCGGGATGGCTCCACCAAGAATATTTCCGATGAAACAGCCCACAAAAAGCCCTGGAATGGCGGCCGGTGTGAAATAGGGGAGTACGGTAAGAGCTTCTGAAAAGCGGACCTGGACAGATCCGAACCCGATGGGGGCGAAGAGTACGGTGAGTACTACGTAGATTGCGGCAATAGCAGCCGCCTGGACAGTGAAAAGTACCTTTTTGTTTCTCATATGCAGTTCTCCTTTAGTTTTGTTTTACGAGTGGAAGGTTTCGAACACTCAATTAATTTAGCACCAAGAATCAACAGAAAATCTTTGTAAGACCTTGTTTTCCTGGGCTTTTCAACGGTTGAAAGTATAGCATATTTAGAAAAGGAATGCAAGGAAAATAGATGCCATACCCACAATTTACCCACAATGAAATTAGAACAGTGAAAACATGTAATGGCAGGCGATATTGAGTTCTTCAACATAGAATACTTATTCAGTTGTAACACATGTATTGTAATCCTACAGCGGATACAAAATTTTTGTGAAAAGTTCGTTTACTTAAATACACGCATATGGTACAATGCTCATAGAATAGATATTTCATAGTATGCTTACCCAGGGAACTGGGGGACGTGCCTTCACCCGATCCGAAACCTTGCGGAGAGGTGATGTTATGAGTACATACGAGGAATTTATGATTATAATAGCTGTAGCGAACTTAATCGCAGCAATTCTGAATTTGACTCATAAAAATAGCCGTCCTGACCCTAGCAAAGTTTAAGACGGCTATTTTTGCAGCAAGTTTTTAAAGAACGCCACGTCAGGTGAAGCGCCTTACCTTCCAGCTCTTTTGTTAAGTATATGATAAGCCTGTCTTGGGTGGTTGTCCAATTTTTATTTTAAGAGGAAAATCAGGGGGAGAAGAAGAACGAATGGAAGCATATAAAACACTGGATACTGTCTTGGTAAAGCTGTTTAATGACATTATGGATATTGAAGAAAAAGCGATTATTACAGAGGAATTTAAAGATATTTCCAACAATGACATGCATATCATTGCAGCGGTAGGAGAGCATGGAGCAAAGAGCATGTCCGCCGTAGCGAAGATCCAGAAAGTGACAGTGGGGACGCTTACCATAGCCGTGAATAGTCTGGTAAAAAAAGGATACATTACCAGAGTGCGCAGTGAAGAAGACCGGAGGGTGGTTTTGGTTTCCCTGACAGAGAAGGGGAAAAAGGCGTTCCGGCATCATGAGAAGTTCCATGAAGATATGATTCAGGCAACACTCAAGGATCTTTCACCGGATGAAACCAAAGTTCTGGTGAAAGCCCTAACCAATCTGTGCGGATTTTTTCAACAGAAAAGCGGGGAATCCCCTGCCTCTAAGTGAAACAAAAATAGATGTCCTCTTTACTGAAAAATTCAGTAAGGAGGATTTTTTTGCGTAGAGGCAGTATTGCAGCGGCAGAAAAGGATGCTGTGAGAGTGAACGACAGCAGGACGATTTTAAAAGAATGAGGTATTGACAAACTAAAAAAGGAGTGATATGGTTAATTACATAAGTAATGAACAGAAGAAGATGAATAACAGACACAGAAGATAAGAGGGGAGGAAATAAAAAATGAAAATTGAACTAAAAAATATCCGAAAAAGTTTTGGAAGTACGGAAGTTCTCCATGGCATTTCTTTTTGTGCAGAAGGAGGGCAGGCACTGGGGCTTCTTGGGCGCAACGGTGCCGGAAAGACCACGACCATCCGCATTTTGATGAATGTGTTTCAGGCAGATGGAGGAGAGATTCTGCTGGATGGAAAGCCCTTTGATCCGTCCAGGCATCAGATCGGCTACCTGCCGGAAGAGCGGGGACTGTATCCGAAGAAAAAGGTAGGAGAACAGGTAATGTACCTGGCGAAGCTTCGCGGACTTTCTGCGAAAGAAGCAAAAGCGGGCACGGAGAAGTGGTTAAAACGCCTGCAGGTAGACAATTACATAGATAAAAAGCTGGAGACCCTTTCCAAAGGAAATCAGCAGAAGGTTCAGCTGGCTCAAACACTGGTGTGCAATCCAGATATTGTAATCCTGGATGAGCCGTTCAGCGGTCTGGACCCGGTAAATTCCCAGGTGCTGAAGGATGTGATTCAGGAAATCATTCGGGAGGGAAAGATTGTGATCTTTTCCAGCCACCAGATGAGTTATGTGGAGGAATTCTGCGAGGATATTGTGATTATCCATCACGGAGAAGTGGTGCTTGGAGGAAAACTTGGCGAGATACGCAGAGAAAAAGGAAAAGGCAGGCTGGAGGTTTCCTGCATGGGTAAGAAGCCCGAAGAGCTGGCAGCCCTTTTGAAAATAAAATGGCCGGACAAGGCGGCTGTGGAAAAAATTACAAAAGACAAAGTTCTTGTGCGGTTAATGGAATCAGCAGCTTCCAATGATCTGGTACAGTTTTTGCTGGATGAGGGACTGGTATTAGAGAGTTTTGGAAGCTATGAGCCATCTTTAAATGATATTTTTGTAGAAAGCGCAGGTGACGAAGCATGAAGCAGTTTCTGACGGTATTAAAATTTGAACTGGGAAATTATTTCCAGAATAAAAGTTTCCTGATTACAACGCTGATTATCGCCCTGCTTGCCATTGGCGCAGTAGCGATTCCGCCTCAGATTCCAGGACTGCTTTCCAAAGACACGGTCACAAGCATGGTGGAAGGAATTGATGAGACAAGCCGGGTAGGCATTGTGGATGCAGATGATGTGCTTTACCAGCAGCTTCCGGAACTGACCGGACTTCCAGAAGAAGTCTGGGTGGAATACGGCAGTGAAGAAGAACTGAATCAGAAGATTCAGGACGGGAGCCTGGATGCAGGATTTGTAATTGAAAGTCCTGTGGAATATAAGTATGTGGTAGAAAATAACAGCATGTACGATATGAAAAGTGCGATTCTGGATCAGGTGATGCAGCGGAATTATGAAGAACGCTATTTGGAAGAAAAAGGAATGGATCTGGATGAAATCCGGGAGATGACTCAGACACAGATTCATTCGGAAACCATTGTTCTTGGAAAGGACAGCACTTCCAGCTACTGGTACACCTATGTGCTGATTTTTGCACTGTACTTTCTGATTTTACTGTATGGACAGATGATCGCCGTATCAGTTACCACAGAAAAGAGCAACCGTGCCATTGAGATTCTGGTCACCAGTGTAAATTCCAACAGCCTGATTGCCGGAAAAATCCTGGCAGGAGCAGCCTCCGGCATTCTTCAGCTGGGTGTGATTTTAGGGGCAGCATTCGGCAGCTACGCCATTTTCCGGGAAGCCTGGGGAAATGCACTGGATTTCCTGTTTCATGTACCTGCCCATGTGTGGGTGGTGTATACCGTGTTTGGACTTCTGGGATATCTTCTCTATGCATTCCTGTTCGGAATGCTGGGTGCACTGGTATCCAAGACAGAAGATATCAGCAAAAGCTCCGGTATGGTGACGATGCTGTATGTGGTTTCCTTCCTGGTAGCGATGATGGGAATGGGAAACAGCGACAGCATTCTGATACGTGCGGCATCTTTTATCCCTTTTACATCCACCAATGCAATGCTGTGCCGGGTCACCATGGGAAGCGTGGCACTCTGGGAAATTCTTACATCCGCAGGGATCCTTGCAGTGACCTGCCTTGGAGCCGGTATTCTGTCAGCGAAGATCTTCCGTCTTGGTACGCTGATGTATGGAAATCCAGTAAAATTTACCACCGTTTTAAAACAGCTGCGCAGTGAAAAGCAGCAAAAAGAAAAAAGCAGTACAAGATAGAAAGGGTGATGCGTGGTGAGTGAGCTGACGCAGGAAAAGTCGATCTATCTACAGATACGGGAAATGATTGAACGGGATATCTTACGGGATAACCTGCAGGAAGAAGAACGGGTGCCCAGCACCAATGAGCTGGCAAAGCTGTATGCCATCAATCCGGCGACAGCGGCCAAGGGAATTAATCTTCTGGTAGATGAAGGGATCCTGTATAAGAAAAGAGGAATCGGCATGTTTGTGGCGGCAGGCGCAAAAGAACAGATTAAGAAGAAAAAGAAGGCACATTTTTATGAAGATTACATACAGAGCCTTCTTACAGAAGCAGCGAACCTTGGAATCTCAAAAGAAGAGCTGATTGCCATGATTACAGCTGGGAAGGGCGGAGAGTCATGAAACATACATTAAAATGCCAGGGACTGACCAAGGTTTACAAGAAGAATACCGTTGTAAACAACATTGATCTGGAACTGGAGCCAGGAAAGATCTATGGACTGATCGGGCGAAACGGAGCTGGAAAGACTACCCTGATGTCCATGCTGACGGCACAGAATCCGCCTTCTTCCGGAAGCGTGACTTTTGATGGGATGCCAGTATGGGAAAATGAAAAGGCACTTTCTCATTTGAGTTTTATCAGGGAATGTGAAAGCACATACAATGCAGGGATGAATCCCTTCAAAATCAAGGAATATCTGAAAGTGGCAGCAATGTATCTTCCGCACTGGGATGCATCCATGGCAGAAAATCTGCTGAAAAAATTCAAATTAGATCCTAAAAAGAAAATCAGCAGACTGTCAAAAGGGCAGACTTCCATGGTGACGATCCTGACCGCGCTGGCCAGCAGGGCAGAGTTTACATTTCTGGATGAACCGGCGGCAGGTCTGGATGCGATTGCCAGACAGGAACTGTATCATCTGCTTCTGGAAGAAAAGGAAGAGATGGGAAGAACTTTTGTGATGTCTACCCATATTATCGAAGAAGCCAAAGATGTGTTTGACGAAGTGATTTTTATGAAGCAGGGAAAACTTCTGCTGAAGGAAAAGACAGAAGATCTCCTGGAACGCTGCGTTCACGTCAGTGGAAGGGCAGAAGCGGTGGAAAAGGCCGTATCTGGAATGGAAGTCCATGGAAAGGAAAGCTTTGGGCGGACCATGGGAGTGACGGTGCTTCTTGCCCCTGGTGAGAGGATTCCAGAACAGGGAGAACTGACGGTACAGCGTATGAATCTGGAGCATATTTTTACGGCTCTGTGCGGGGAGGAGGAATCAGAATGAATGCAGTAAAAAGAGGTGTCCATTATTGGAGCTGGGTCTTTCTGGAAAGCATGGGAATAGGAGCAATCGTTGTGGTATGCGTATTGGCAGTACGCATCATTTTGGAAAGAGAGACACGAAGCTTTTCCAATGTACTGCAGCCTGGTGTATGGTGTGGTATTGTGGCAGA
The DNA here is from genome assembly GCA_905214955.1 of uncultured bacterium. GTDB lineage: Bacteria > Bacillota > Clostridia > Lachnospirales > Lachnospiraceae > Limivivens. Next base: position 4,690 of record CAJMON010000051.1, on the reverse strand, counting down.
ATCGATGGTGCTGTCTGCAGTTTATCTGACCTGGTTCCGCGTCCAGCTTCCTGTTTTAATTTCTTTTAACTGCAGGCGGAGAGAAATCTTCCGTGGCCTGGAAGGCGCAAGAATTCTGTTCTGTGCGGTGTATGGAGGACTGGCGGCGGGCCTGATGCAGGGAACTGGGATCATTCCTGGAGGTATGGAACATTTCTGGAAAATCTGGATTCTGGCAGGAATTGGTTTCGGAATCTGCACAAGTCTGGGAGAGCTCAATGGCTGGCTGTTTTACCTGTTTGGAAAAAAAATGATGCTTCTGGTGGTTGTTCAGTTCGGTTTTCTGGGCGGAATTGCCGGAGCCGGTATGGGAGAGAGCATGGCCAACGGCGTGTTCCGTCTTTATGAAGGAAGCCTGAAGCTCCCTGCATGGGGGATGGCTGCAGCCGTTGGCGGCCTGATTCTTTACGGGCTTGCTGCATTTGCCTCCAGCGGTCTTCTGAAGAATGCAGAAGTTCGGATGTAGGAGGACAAAAGCAGCTGCAAAGTGTCAGAGAATGTAACGGGCAAGCACAGAAAACGGAGCTGGACCCATTTGCAGCACCTGCTCATGGAATTGCCGGAGGGAGAATTGCTCTCCCTCTTTTTCTTTCACTGCATTTTGAAGATCCAGAAAGCCAAGATATCCCACATAATATTTCAGGTAATTGGCAGGCGCTTCGATGACTGCATCAAACAGCGCAGAAGCGGAAGAAGCACTGTAGCCAAAGGAGGAAAGATAGTCGGCGGTCTGCTGTCTGGTGTATCCGTGGTCGTGTACGGCAATGTCGATTAAAGAAGAGAAGCCAAGAGCGATGGAACGGTTCAAACGGCAGACTTCTGCCAGCTCCGGTTCCAGATCGGCATAATCCCAGGCCATCATTTCCACGTAAGTGGCCCACCCTTCCGTGTAGCCGGAAAAATCCAGAATGCTGCGGATGGGTGCTGTGGTGTAAGTGCCGGAGTAGACCGTCTGATACAGGTGGCCGGGATAGCCTTCATGGGCAAGCGTGGTGTACAGCGAAGGAGAGCTGTAGCCGGAAGCCTGGTTGATATAAATAACATTCTCTGTCAGGTCATCCACAGGAGGTGTGAGATAAAAGGCAGGACTCAAATAGTTTTCCAGAGAGGCATCCACGTATTTGACGGTACAAGATACAGCAGGAGCCTTCGGAAAGTCAGAAGCCATTTTTACCTGAAGATCTTCCAGAATGGATACCGGATCGGAAGAGGCGGTACTCATGGCCTGCCGGACAGCTTCCGGAAGACCGGGATTTTCGGTAAGGAGTCCCCGGATTTTTTCGTAATCAGAAAAAATCTGTTTCTGGATGCGGGTCTGAATGGAGGAGGTGCTGACCTGGCATCCAGTAGCCTGCCGAACCAGACAGGCATAAAATTTTCGCCCTTCCGGAAAATAGTACAGCCCGTTTTCATTGGTGCCTGTGCCCCGTAAAGCTTCCAGTCCATCCATAAGCAGTGTGTAAGCTGGAAAAACATGGGCTTTTACAACAGTTTCATTTTGCGCAAGGAAAGACTGGATTTCCTTTTCTGAAAGACCGGGTACCTGGGAAATCCTAGAGGAAAATGTGGTCAGAAGAATGTTCTCACTGGGATTTTCTAGAAAAGACCGGCATTGATTTAAAATGGCATCCAGGGTTTTGTCTGAGAGAAAAAGACCAGCTGCGGATTTGGCCTTTTCATATTCCAGAATGGAGGCGTAGTAGGTATCCATTTTGGAAAGAAGTTCTAAGTAACAGGATACATCGGACTTACTGGAAAAGGCATATTCTGCAAGAAGAATAGGAAGCTGTGCCTGAATGCCAAGGGAGGGTCCCAAGGGTTCTTCGTAGAGTGGATATTTGGATAGCGCCAGCTGATTTTGCAGGGCAGTTTCCAGAATCTGATAGGTCAGCTGGTTATCTCCAGTAAGAGACTGATAGGAAAAAGACTGGAAGGTTTTAAGGTCTTTTTCCAGACTTTCTGAAGAGGCAGAGAGTTCTTTGGGGTCCAGGCTGCCAAACGTTACAGGATATTCGGAAATGCCAAGAGCAGCAGGGTCTTTTAAGGTATAGTGAAGACTGACCGTATCGGAACAGAGGGCTTCCTGAAAAAGGGTGTTTGTAAAGGCTTCGAAAGAATGGTTGGCATGAAAAAGATGTATGGAAGAGAAAAGGACGAAAGCAGCTGGAACAATCAGGAGCTTTTTGGGAAAGGGAGGAATGGAAAAAGAAAAAGGTCTGGCCATTGGAGCACCTGAAATTTTTTTAAAAGTCTATGCAGGAAAATCAGAATTATGCCGGGTGCCGGGGTTTGTTTTCCGGGAAGAATGTGGTACAATGAAAGAAATGCGAAAAGATGCCTGTCAGGCAGGACAGAACGCAGAAAAGCAGAAGCAGGGAGGAAACAATCAGACAATGGAGCCAAAGATCCTCTTTGAAGATAAAGATATTTTGGTATGTGAGAAACCGGCAGGAGTGCCGGTGCAGACGGCTGGCGTTGGACGGCAGGATATGGTGAGTATTCTGAAAAACTATCTGGCGGGAAAAGAAGGATGCAGCGGAGTGCCTTATATCGGGCTGGTACACCGTTTGGACCAGCCGGTGCAGGGCGTGATGGTTTTTGCGAAAAACAAGACCAGTGCAGCCAGACTTTCCGCTCAGGTTACAGACGGCCGGATGGAAAAGATTTATCAGGCGGTAGTGAAGGGAAGTCCCAAAGAAGACAAGGGAAGTCTGGTGGACTACCTGGTAAAGGATGGGAGAACCAATACTTCTTCCATTGTAAATCTGAAAACCAAAGGAGCAAAAAAAGCAGAGCTTCTTTATCAGGTGCTTAGCAGGAAAGACGGCAGGGCACTGCTGAAGATTCAGCTTCTGACCGGGCGTCATCATCAGATCCGGGTACAGATGGCGGGAGCCGGAATGCCGCTGGAAGGAGACCGGAAGTACGGAAATCCATCTGAGAAGTCAGGGGCATATGTGAAGCTGTGCGCATCAAAACTTGGCTTTGTGCATCCGGTGACAGGAAAGAAACTGACATTTTCCTGTGAACCCTGGTTTGTACAGCAGGAGGAGTGGGCATGAAGACCGATGAGATTCTGGAGGCCATCATCAAATGCTGCAAAAACCATGGCGCAGGGCAGGTGATTCTGTTTGGTTCAAGGGCGAAAGGCACCTGTCTGGATACCAGCGACTTTGATATTGGAGTTTCTGGCGCAGTGGATGTGGAGGGACTGAGAGAAGAGCTGGAGGAGCTTCCGACTCTGTACAAAATTGATCTGGTAGATTTAGATACTTGCAAAAATGAACTGCTGCTGGAGGATATTAGGGAATATGGATGTAAAATTTACGAAAAGATATGAATCGTTTCAAAGATCCCTGGATGCACTTGCAGAAGCAAGACAGCGGGATCTGTCAGACTCTTTTGTGCTTAGCGGAACCAGCGCAAAGTTCAGCATTACCTTTGACCTGGCTTGGAAGGTCATGAAGGATATTCTGGTGCAGTATTATGTCATTACGGACTTTGTCAGCGGTTCGCCAAGGGAAGTGCTGCGTGAAGCATTCCGTGCAGGAATGATTACTGGAGATGAATGGATGGAAATGTTGAAAGTTAGAAACCAGCTGGCGCATGACTATGATGGTATGATTGTAAAAGAGCACTGTGAGATCATTGTAACGACCTATATTGACAAATTTTATGAATTTGGAGAAAAGGTGGAAGCTCTTCTGCAGAAAGAACAGACAGAGTAAGAGAAAAAAGGATTTTCTAAGCATCATAAAATAAATAAGCTGTATGAAACGGAGGAAGAAAACATGTCAGGAATTTTTATGCGTTTCCCAGGAGGAAGAAAGAAAGCATTGACATTAAGCTACGATGATGGTGTGGAGCAGGATCGGCGTCTGATGCAGATTATGGATGCCCATGGACTGAAAGGCACTTTTAATCTGAACAGCGGAGAATATGCGGCAGAGGGAACCGTATATCCTAAAGGCCAGATTCATCGGAGAATGTCGGAGAAAGAGGTCACGGAATTGTATGCTGGAAGCGGCCATGAAGTAGCCGTGCATGGGTTGACTCATCCATTTCTGGAGCAGCTGCCGGGAAATGTGATTCTTCAGGAAGTAGTAAAAGACCGGGAAAATCTGGAAAATCAGTTCCATACGGTTGTCAGGGGAATGGCGTATCCTTTTGGCACGTACAACGACCAGGTAGTGGAATGCCTGAAAATGGCAGGGATTGCCTATTCCAGAACCGTGGAATCCAGCCATAATTTCAAAATTCCAACAGACTGGCTGCGCCTGCCTGCCACCTGCCACCACAACGATCCGAAGCTTATGGAGCTGGCAGAAGAATTTGTGAACGAAGCGCCGAAACGCGATTCCTGGATGTTTTATCTGTGGGGCCACAGCTATGAATACGAGGCAAATGACAACTGGAATGTGATCGAAGAATTTGCAGCCTATGCCGGCGGCCACGAAGACATCTGGTATGCCACCAACCTGCAGATTTACGATTATGTCCAGGCTTATCAGAGACTGGAATTTTCCTGCGATACCCGTCTGGTGTACAATCCTTCCGCAATAGAGATCTTCTTAGAGAAAGACGGAGAGCTCTACAGCGTAAAACCAGGAGAAACCACCCAGATGAAAGCTACTGTATAAAAATATAGAAA
>CAJMON010000050.1 GCA_905214955.1 uncultured bacterium | reverse complement strand
TGTTTTTTATTTTTTTTGGAAAGGTGGAGATTGGGCAATTGGTGTTTTCTTTTTAATAGTAGTATTGTTTATAATTAGAAAGTGGAATAAAACATATATGTTTAATAGAGGAAACTATTATAAACAGTACAGGTATGGGTGGTATCGGATATGTTCAAAGATATTGGGGTACTCGGAATGTAACCTTATTCAGGTGCCGATATATATGCAATTTAAACTGGTGCTGAATGATACGTTCGATAAATATAATTGCGGAGAGTTTGATAAAAAAGAAAATGATACCATTTCAGTAAGTAAATCAAATTTTTCGCATGAAACAGATGAAGTGAATGTAATGATTTCTGATACATATCCTCTTTCATTGAGCCAATTACCGGAAGTAAAGAAAAATTTACCGACATTATTAATATCGCGTAATAATACTAATGATGTTAACAGATATGATAGTCCTGAATTAGTAAGGTGCGTTGTTAATGAAGTCAGGAGCTTAAATAATAATATAAAAAAAGTAAATGTTTATGCCACAACTAATCCATTAAATACAAAGAATATTGCCAGCAGTGCTTTTAAACTTGGAGGAAGAGATAATTTTAATGAAGTAAGAGTTTTCCAGCAAGAAAGAGATGGAATAAGAAAATTTAATAATAAGGGAATTGTCGTTTATAAAAGATAAGTCAGCGATAACACTATGATAACAAAATCCCCAAAAACTACACGGACACAGTGGAAAATCTGGATTTTCCCCCACAAATCACACGAAAAATCACCATTTGCACACCGCAATACACCGGTCTGATATCGTGAAGGTGGACGTACTGTAGGATCAGGACGTGTTGCTACAATCATCGAGTAATATTCGATAAGCAATGAGCAGTGCAAATTCGTAGAGTAATGGCCGGTGGGAGCTTGCTTACACAAGGTCATTAATCGTAGAATTTATAGGGCGAACGCCCGACCGAGATGTAGCGTAGCGAAATCGAGGTTAGCACTGCGATATAAATATATAGAGTACCGCAAGGTACTTGTGTCCAAACGTAAGATACCCCGGAACCGTAAGGTTTCCGGGGTTTTTCTGTTGGGAAAATGGTGTTGGCTTTTCACTTTCGGTAAACATTGAATAGCGCTTTAGGACAGGCTGTGGTAAAATAAGACAAAGCAACATACAGGCTTATAAGAAAAGCGGAGGAAGCAGAAGTGAAAATTTTAGTCAGTGCCTGTCTGCTGGGGGAGAACTGCAAATACAATGGCGGCAATAATTATAATAAAAATGTCTGTGAGTTTGTGAATGGGCACCAAGTAGTTCCGGTTTGTCCGGAGGTGCTGGGTGGACTGTCTATCCCCCGGTGCCCAGCGGAGATTGTAAACGGCATTGTGATGAACCGGGAAGGGATTTGTGTGGACCGGGAGTTCCGATCTGGTGCAGAAAAGGCGCTTGCGATTGCGAAAGAGAACCAGGTAGAGATTGCCATTTTACAGTCCCGGAGTCCCAGCTGTGGAGGGAAGGAAATCTACGATGGCACCTTTTCGGGCTCAAAGATTCCAGGTCAGGGTGTCTTTGCAAAGCGGCTGATGGATGAGGGCATTCCGATTTTGGATGCCGGGGAGATGGAAAATGTGCCATACGTAGGTTGGAACTATTAGGAAAGTACAAGGAGATGTGTGGGATGGAAAGAAAAACAGGGAGTTTCAAAAACATCTGGAAAGCAGCAGTCAGTGGGATTCTCTTTGCAGTTTCAGTGGCGCTGGTATTTTGTGATCAGACAGCAAAAGCAGACGAGGAGTATGTTTCTTGGAAACTTGAATCAGGAGAGAGTATCGATGCAGCAAAAGATGATTATGTAATTACGCACACAGATCAGATGAGTGAAGAAGATGCATCTCTTTACAAGAAAAAATACGTGCTGAAAAATTTACATGGGGAAACTGTGCTGGATCAGGGATATAACAGGCTTTCCTTTGTACAGGATGTGCCGGAGGAAAATTTATTGTATGCAGGCTATGCGGATTCCTTTCTGTACTCCTATGAAGAAGCGACAGGAAAAGCTTATCAGGGAGTAGATCATATTGGAGTGATTGCAGTAGATGGTACACCAGTGATTGATGTACGATATGGATATATTGAAGTAAAAAAAGGGCAGTATTTTTTCTGTTATGATAGAGACAACGATGATTATGCGGTGGATGTGTATAGGCTGGATGGCACATTTGTAAGCACAATCTTTGTGAATACTGAAAATGCTGTGGGCTATGGCCGGTATCAGGAATTCTGTGATGATTTGTATAGTGTAGAAAAGAGTGACGGCGAAGGAACGAGATCTACGGTGATTGTAGATCTTTATGGAAATATTCTTGAGGAATACGATTCGCTGGAATTTATAGATTCCAGCAATGCCAGCTGTAATCAGGGAAGCTATTATTACAAAGTGTTAAAAGACAGTGAATGGTACTTATATAAATACTCTGGAAATGGCGAGCTTTTGAAAATCTATAATGGGTATTGGAATCTTTATGAATGGACAGCAAACGGTTATGTGGAAATATATGATGAAGATCTTGCGAAAAACCAGTTAATAAATCTGGAAACGGGAGAGACATGGAGCAGTCCAGATGGCAGGAATATTTTTGAAGCGATTTATTTTATAGGAGATCGTATTTGGATACAAAATGATGAAAATTCTGAGGAGATGGATGTATACGACGAAAATCTGAATTTCCTGGAACATTATGACGATGTGGTGGAAATTAACAATTCTTTTATGGCAAGGGGAGAAAAAGGGAATCTGACACTTACTGTGCCTGAAACGGGTCAGTTGATTGCGCAGCATGTGCTTATGACAGGCTATGAGGGAAGTATTTACAATGAAAGAGGGGTATATCTTCTGGTTGATCAGGATTATATGCTTCATTTTTACCTGGAAGGGGGAACACAGATTTTCCCGAGTGAGAATTTAGCTTATGTGGATATGGAGACACAGACCATTCAGATAGATGGAAAAACTTGGAATGAAGCAGAAGATTCAGATAGTTTGTTTGGGAGTAGCAAAGGGGCTGTGGTAGTTACAGAAGATGGATGGGTTTGTGTATTTTTCTGTGAGGATACTCAGAATTCAGTGGATAAATCTTCCTATGAAGTTACAATACCCTATGAAGATCAGATGTTAAAAGCAGCTTATGATGAGAGATGGTTTGAAAAGAGTTCCTATGAATACAATCACGAATTAGCAAAATTATCCTTATGCTTGGAAATGTCTTCCTTTACAAAGGACGCTTTGGAAAACTGGGGAGAAAGCGGAGAAGAAATTGCAGCTGAAAGAAGCGAAAATGTTGTAAAAGCGTTTAGAAGTATTGGATTTGAAGAAGAAAATATTAAGACTTATCATTATGATAAACCATTAAATGATGCATCGGATAAGATTGCGTATACAATCGCTAATAAAAAATTATCTTCGGGAAAAACCTTAATTGCAGTAGTTTGCAGGGGCGGCGGCTATGGAAGCGAATGGAGCAGCAATTTTCATGTTTATTCAGATGAAAATGAAGATGAAAGTTTTCATGCAGGCTTTTACAATGCGATGAAAGAAGTTTTTGGAAATGTGAAAACAGAGATAGAACATTCTGACAGTGATGTAGTGCTGTGGATTACGGGATACAGTCGTGGAGCAGCGGTTGCAAATCTTCTGTCAGGGCGCATAGATGATTGGGCATCTATTTATACGAATCTCTCTGCAGATGCAGTCTTTTCCTATTGTTATGCAACTCCGCGGGGAGTGAAAGCTGACAGAAATCCGGAAAAACAGTTATATCAGAACATTTTTAATATCATTAATCCAGGAGATGCAGTTCCAGAAGTGGCCCTGCAAAAATGGGGCTATACACGATATGGAGCAACCAAATTGTTTGATGAGAAGGTAGATACCGCAATCGCTTCTGAAATTAACTCGGTATACCAGGATCTGACGGGAAATGAGTTTGATGTTTTATTAAGTTTAAAACAGGCATCAACTGTTCGATCCATTGTGCAGAGAATTGATAAAGCATTTCCTACGGAAAGATCTGCAGATAAAGTGCTGACAGTTGTGCGGGATTTGATGGCATATTCTAATTATAAGGTGAAGGATATTCCTGTGAATTTTGGCAGCTATACGGTACAGAAGGAAAATGATGTAAAGTGGTTTGAAATGCCGGCGGATGTGTATTTCAGCAGCTTGGAAAGGTATGGTGCGAGTTACCGAGAAGCAAAGAAAAAAGTAAGTAATTTTCTTACGCAAAATAATAAAGAATATTCTATAAAGCGTTTGCCGGTCAGCATGGAGACGATTATTAAAAAGTTTATTCCGGATTATTATAATGCGATTGAACTGGGACTTACGTTGTGTAAGCTTAATGAGATCAACCTTTCTGATATAGCCGGGCTTCTTGTTGAACTGCTTGGCCCTGATTATCACTACAGTGAAGTTTATGGAGGACTTTTTAACGTGGCAAATGATGCGGTTACGATAGGCGGAAGTCATTTTAGTGAAGTGTACTATAGCTGGATGTGTCAGGATGAAGAGCGTGCGTTTGGATACGCTGAAGCAGCTGACAAAAAAGGGAATACAGATCATGAGACAGGCGATGAAATTACGGGATCCTACTATTTTGTATACAATGAGAATGACGCAGGGAGAGACTATACAGCTAGGGAGAGCTGGTATGATGTCCAGGATAACCAGGATGGTTCGATTGATTGTGTGGGATATGAAAATGGTGTAGCAGTAGAAAGCTTTACTGCTTCTTTACAGAGCAATGGAAGATATAGTTATGTATCAAATGCATTGTATGAGGGATATGTCAGTGAATATTCCATAGATCATGGAGTTTTTATAACATATGGGTTTGATGCTGGAAATAGCTATTATTATAAGGATAAAGATTTCATGAGGAATCATTGAGATTTTACGGTAATTGCAGTGAAAAGATAAAAATGGAGAGAACAACATGAAATTTTATGAACTTCAGGAAAGATCCCCCGAAATCCTGGAACGGCTCCTTGTAGTCTGGGGGGAGTCAGTCCGGGCAACCCATGGGTTCCTTTCGGAGGAGGTTCTTCAGATTAAGGAATATGTTCCGCAGGCACTGGAACAGGTGGAGCATTTGGCTGTGGCGGAAACTGCGTCCGGAAAGCTGGCAGGATTTTTGGGAGCAGAGAAGGACCGACTGGAAATGCTGTTTCTCGTCCATTCCGAAAGAGGAAAGGGACTTGGAAGGCAGTTTTTGCAGTACGGTATGGAGCAGTATCAAATCCAGGAGCTTACCGTGAATGAGTAGAATCCCCAGGCAGTGGGATTTTATGAACATTTGAGGTTTCGGACGTATAAGAGAACAGACCTTGACGAAGAGGGAAACCCCTATCCTCTTTTGTATATGAAACGTATTTCTTGACAAATTCTGAAAAACTACTAGACTTAAAGACAGACAGGCCCGGCAGGGACAGAGATTCCGGCAGCTGGAAGCCAGAAAATAAGCCGAAAACGATGAGAATAGGAGAACATAGAAAATGAATGAAAAAGAGAAAATTCATGCACTGTCAGAAGAACTAATTACAAATCTTGGAAGAATGGTGGCGATAGATTCCCAGCTTGGAACCCCGGAAGAAGGAATGCCTTTTGGCAAAGGCCCGGCTAAGGTTCTGAAGGAAGGGTTGAAAATTGCAGAAGAACTGGGATTTCATACGGTAAACCTGGATAATTACTGCGGTTATGCAGAAATTGGAGAGGGCGAAGAGATCATCGGAATTGCCGGACATCTGGATATTGTACCGGCAGGCGGAGACTGGACACGGGAACCGTTTCAGCTTACCAGAGAAGGCGACTATTTGTATGGGCGGGGAACCACCGATGATAAGGGGCCTCTTCTGGAAGCGCTGTATGCGGCAAAGCTTCTGAAAGATTCCGGCATGAAACTGAATAAACGAATCCGGGTGATCATGGGATGCAATGAAGAGACCGGTTCCAAATGTATGGAGCATTACAATCAGGTTGCAGAGGAGCTGTCCTGCGGATTTACACCGGATGCCAATTTCCCCTGCATTCATGGGGAAAAAGGTCATATGGCCATGACGGCCTATTCCAAAAACACGAAAATTATTTCCATGAATGGCGGATTTGTTTCCAATGCAGTGTGTGATGCCTGCACAACGGTGATACCAGGAGAGACGGGAGTGAAAGAAAAACTGGAGACATCACTTGGAAAGACAAAACTTCAGACCTATCAGGTGACAGAGGAGAATGGTCAGATTACCATTTATGCAAAAGGCGTTTCTGCTCATGCCAGCACACCGACCCTGGGAGTCAATGCAGCAGGTGTGACCTTTGCCTGCCTGGAGGAAGCAGGATTTGAAGATGATTTCGTGAAATTTTATAATACCCATATCGGAACAGCCTGCGATGGGGAAGGCATTGGCCTGAAATTTGCAGATGCATATGGAGACCTGACCCTGTGCAATGGAATTGTAAAAACACAGGACGGGGTAATTTCCTGTACCATTGATATCCGTGTGCCGGTTACTTTAAAGGCCGAAGAGGTACGGAAAATGTGCGCAGGCAGACTGGAAGATGCTGACGGAAAGATCGTCATCGAAGCCATCGGGGATCCTCTGTTTTTCCCAAGAGAATCTCCGTTAGTCCAGGCACTGTACAAAGCTTATACCGATGTGACAGGAGATACCGCCAATGAGCCAATGGTCATCGGCGGAGGAACCTATGCAAAATCCCTGAAAAATATCATTGCATTTGGTCCGGAAAAACTGGGTATGGATTACCATATTCACAGTGCAGATGAGTTTATTCTGGTGTCCGAAATGGAAGAGGCTGTGCTGATTTATATGGAAGCCATTAAAAATCTTTTAAAAATCTGACTGAGGAAAGCAGTTAAGAATACAATAGGAACGCAGGCTGTATCTGTGAATCGGCACGCCAAGCGGTTTGCGAATGTGTGCTTTATATCTGACTGGCAGAACGTAAGTATACGCTCTGCCGTCTTTTTGCGGAATTTCAAAGAAAAAATTTGAAAAAAGCTTGACTTTCCACCTTGTGGAAGCTGTATAAGGGAAGCACAGACAGGGCTGCAGAGAAAAGCAGAAGAAAAAACTGGATGAAAGAGGAAGCTTATGAAGATCAAACAAGTGGAAGAGCTGGTGGGGATCACCAAAAAAAATATCCGGTTTTATGAAGAACAAGGGCTTTTGAGTGTTGCCAGGGCAGAGAATGGCTACCGGGAATATCATGAGGAAGACATTAAGCGGCTTCAGAAAATCAAACTTTTGAGAAAGGTTGACATTTCCATTGAAGAGATGAAAAAGCTTTTTGAAGGAAAAGAAAGCCTGGAACAATGTCTGGAACTGCATGTGAGGGAGCTGGAACACCGTAGGGAGGACCTTCAGAAAATGCAGGAACTGTGTGAAGGCATGATGCGGGAACATTTGTCACTGGATAGCCTGGATGCAGAAAACTGTCTGGAAGATATTGAGCAGCTGGAGAAAGAAGGTGCAAGGTTTATGAATGTAAACAAAACAGATGTCCGGAGGAAGAAGCGGACAGGGGCACTGGCAGGTGCAGCAGTGATGATTGCATTGATGGGGTTTCTGGTCGGGCTGATGCTGTGGGCCAATACGCAGGAGCCGCTGCCGTCTGGAATGCTGGCAGTTTTGATTGCAATTCCAGTGGTGATCTGTATCGGGATTCTGGCAGCGCTTGCAGGAAGAATGAAAGAGATTGAAGGAGGAGAAGAAGATGAAGCTTCTAAGTATTGAATACATTCCGGGGATGGAGTATGAGGCACTTGGTATTGTAAAGGGCACGGTTGTGCAGACAAAAAATATCGGAAGAGATTTTATGGCAGGTATGAAAACGCTGGTAGGAGGAGAAATCGTAGGTTATACAGAGATGTTGAATGAGGCAAGACAGATTGCCACCAAACGAATGGTAGATGAAGCCAAAGAGATGGAGGCAGATGCCGTCATTGGAATCAAGTATGGTTCCTCCCAGGTGATGGCAGGAGCAGCAGAAGTCATCGCCTATGGAACAGCCGTGAAATACAGGATGGCAAAACTTTGACTTTGCAGGAAAGAAATGGTAAGATGAATGCAGAAGAGCTGCGTTCCTGAGTGAGCAGCGAAAGCGGACGAGAATGTCTGCTTTCATACAGTGCAGATAAGCGCCGCTTTGTTTGAAAAGACAGAGCGGCTTTTTAGTTACATGATGTATGTCTGGGGACACAGTTATGAATTTACAGATCAGAATAACTGGGAACTGATGGAACAATTCTGCGAAATGATGAGCGGAAAAGAGGACATCTGGTATGCCACGAACATTGAAATCGTGGATTATATGAAAGCAGCAGAAAATTTAAAATATACAGTGAATGGGGATAAAGTGTGGAATCCCAATGCATGTACTGTATGGATCAGTATTGATGGGAAAATTATGGAAATTCCAGGTGGAACAACTGTAGATTTAAGCTCAGAATGAAAGACAACGGTAGGTATGAAAAGATGATCATTTTAAATCAGAACAGTAAAATTGAAGCAGAATACAAAAGTACAGCAGTTGACTGGGCGGTCAGAAATCTGATGAGGGATATTGAAAAGACCTGTTTGAAAACAAATGAAAAAGGGTGTATGATCCGATTGAAAATAAAGGAAATGGAAGAGGAAAGCTTTCACATTCTGACGGAGAAAGACGCTCTGATTGTTCAGGCAAAGGATGAACTGGGATTTGTTTACGGCCTGTATCATATTAGCAAAGAGATATTAAATATTCAGGAATTCTGGTTCTGGAATGATCAGAAAATAATACCGCAGAAAGAATTTCAAATATCAAAGGATTTCCAGGCTGCTTCTGAGAAACCGATTGTCAGATACCGTGGCTGGTTTGTAAATGACGAAGTTCTGCTGCATACCTGGAGTGTGGAAAGAAGAGCGGAAGAACCATGGAAAATGGTATTTGAAGCACTTCTGCGCTGTGGAGGAAATCTGGTGATTCCGGGGACAGATAGAAATTCAAAAAAATATGCACAGCTGGCAGCGTCGATGGGACTGATTATTACCCATCATCATGCAGAGCCACTGGGGGCGGAAATGTTTGCCAGAGCGTATCCACAGTTAAAACCGTCTTATTCGGAATATCCGGAGAAATTTAGAGAACTCTGGAGAGAAGCTATTTTAAGACAGAAAAAGTGGAAAGTGATCTGGAACCTGGGATTTCGGGGACAGGGAGATGTGCCATTCTGGGAAAATGATCCGAATTACCAGACGGACGAAGCGCGTGGAGCACTGATGGGAAGTCTGATCAAGGAGCAGCTGGAGATGGTGAAGGCGGAATGCCCAGGTGCGGTCTGCAGTACAAATCTTTACGGAGAAGCCATGGAACTCTACCAGAAAGGCTGTCTGAAGCTGCCAGAGGAAGTAATTAAAATATGGGCGGATAACGGATATGGAAAAATGGTAACCAGAAGACAGGGAAATCACAATCCACGAATACCATCTCTTCCGGCAACAGATTTTGAAAGTGCGCATGGCATTTATTATCATGCTTCTTTTTATGATCTTCAGGCGGCAAATCATATGACGATGCTTCCCAATCCACCGGAATTTGTGGAAAATGAATTAAAAAATGTACTGCAGCATGGAGCAAATGACTTCTGGATCATCAATTGTTCCAATGTAAAACCCCATGTATTTTATCTGAATTTTCTTGCAGAACTTTGGAAAACAGGAAGCGTGGAACCACAGGAGTTTATGCAGGAATATGTAAAGAAGTATTACGGATCAGAACAAAAAGAAGAGATCCTCTGCTCTATAAAGAACTATTGGAATGCAGCAGTAAAGTATGGAATGCAGGAAGATGAACATGCAGGAGAACAGTTTTATAATCATGTGGCGAGAATGTTGATTTCTCAGTATATGAGAAACGCATCGGAGGTGTGCAGGGATCTGCTGTGGATGGGCGAAGCGGATGCTTTTTTGAAACAAATAAACCAATATGATGCTATATGCAGGAAAGCGGCAGAAAATTATAGTATTTATCAGAGACAGTGTGAAAAGGTGAGCCTGTTTCTTGAAAAAGATGCCAGAACATTGTATGATGACAGCATCCTGCTGCAGGCAAAAATTTATCGTTTCTGCAGCGAAGGAGCAAAAAACGTGTGTGGGAGCCTGCTTGCAGGTATGGAGAGGGAATATCAGAAAGGTTTTTATCTGGCGGGCAAAGCAAGAGAAGCCTATTTATCTGCGGATGCAGCTATGCGTGCAAGAGAGCATGGAAAATGGCATGATTTTTACAAAAATGAATGCCTCACGGACATGAAACAGACAGCGTGGGTTTTAGAAGGCCTGATGAGCTATCTGCGTAATCTCGGAGATGGCCCGCATTATTATGAATGGCAGCGGGAGTTTCTGTATGCAGAGGAAGACAGGCGGGTTATGTTGATTATGAATATGGAAAATCATTTAAAAGATGAAGAGTTATTTCCGTTAATGAAAGAAAAATGGGAGGATGAAACCATATGAACTTTGCAGAACTGACGAATTATTTGGATTCTCTGAAGGAAACTTATGGAATTCCCTCACTGGATTGTAAAATCCTGAAAGATCATCAGGAGATTTACAGGCACCAGGCAGGATATGCCGATTATGAGGAAACACAGCCTGTAACAGAAAATCAGCTGTACAGGCTTTACTCTGCAACGAAGCTGACAACCATGACAGCAGTGCTGCAGCTGGCAGAGCAGAATAAAATAGATCTTTATTATCCTGTGGCAGAATATCTTCCGGAATTTCAGTATATGAAAGTGGCGGATGAATTTAACTGGGACAGGTTTCCCTATCAGATTCCAGACTCTTCTGCAAAATGTCATCTGGCACACAGACAGATCCGTATCATTGACCTGATGACAATGACCGCTGGAATGCATTACAATACAACAGCGAAAGAACTTCTGGAGATCCGGGAAAAACAGTATAAAACTGCATCGACAAGAGATGTAGTAAGAAAAATGGCTGAGTTTCCACTTGTGGCAGAACCAGGTACGCATTGGATGTATGGATTTGAACATGATGTACTGGCAGCAGTTGTGGAAGCTGTTACAGGGATGACGTATGGGTCTTATCTTAGAAAATATATTCTGGAACCAGCCGGTTCAGAAGACACCGGTTTCCATCTGGATCATGAACGGGAAAAAAGAGTATGCGCATTGTATATGATGGATCCAGATACCAAGCAGGTTGTAAGATGTACAGAAAATCTGCGGGAATTATTCAAATTTACTTCTGGCTATGAAAGCGGCGGCGCAGGACTGATCAGTACGGTGGATTCCTACAGCCGTGTAATGGATGCACTGTGTAATGGCGGTACAGCAGCGAATGGAAACAGAGTTCTTTCAGAAAAGTCGGTACAGCTGATGAGTACCAATTATCTCACAGGCGCGATGAAGCAGGACTTTCTTGTATCCGGGAAGAGAGCGTATGGATATGGGCTTGGGGTACAGGTGAGAATGGATGATGAATTTGGAAAAGAATTTGGATGGGATGGGGCAGCAGGAGCATATATTTTATTAAATTCCACCCATCATCTCTGTGTGATGTATGCACAGCATGTCATGCGTTATCCGGTTTCTTACAGCGAGATTCATCCAAAAATCAGACAGCTGGTTTACAAGGGACTTTTTGACAAATAACGTTGCATTTCCATCCGGTTTTCGCTATGATAGAAAGAAGAGTTGGAAATCAAAGGAGAATGGAAATGCCAGAAATCACAAAAGCCATCCGGTGCGATGGAAAAAGACAGTTTGAATTTGTAAAACAATTTGATTATATCCGGGAATCCGGAACAGAAGGAGAGCACAAGGCAGCAGAAAAACTTTTGGAAGAGTTTGGGGAGATAAAAGGAACGATCTCCAGACTGGAACCTTTTATCTTTGAGGATATGGCTCCGGCAGAAACTATGTTTGAAATTACAAGTCCCTATCAGAAGACCTACACGGCAAAAGGATATCTGCGCAGCGGTTCCACGTCAAAAGAGGGAACCACGGCGCCTTTTGTATATCTGGAAAACGGAGATACGGTGAGTTTAAAGAGAGCGGCAGGAGCTGTGGTGATGGTCAACGGCCCTGTGGGAGCTGCTCTGTATGAGGCCCTTACCAAGGCAGGCGCTTTAGGATTTTTAAGTATCAGCGGAACCCCCCTGGATGAGGGAGAAGACCGGCTGCCAAGGCAGTACCGGATTTCCAGGGAATGTGGCGGAAAACTGCCGGGAGCCTGCATCCATTATCTGGATGCCTGTGAAATCGTAGAAGCAGGTGCAGACAAGTGCCATCTGAAAGTGGTGCAGAAGCCCTGTGTGCGTCATTCTGGAAACGTCATTGCGCGGATTGAGGGAACCGATCCAGAACGGAAACATCAGGTGGTGACAGTAAGCGCCCATTACGATTCCGTGCCGGAGGGGCCTGGAGCCTATGATAATATGGCAGGGTGCGCCATGGTGGTGGAAGCCTGCCGTTTCTTTGCAGAAAATCCTCCCAAAAGAACCATGGAATTTATTCTGTTTGGATCAGAAGAAAAAGGACTGGTGGGAAGCCAGGCGTATGCAGCCGCCCACGCAGAGAAAATAACAGACCATGTGTTTAACCTGAATGTGGATCTGGCAGGCCAGCTGCTGGGAGGAAATGTTCTGGGAGTCACCGCCGATGCATCCGTGTGTGAGGAGATCGCAAAGCGACTGGAAGAGGCGGAAGTCCCTGCGGTTATCAAAAATGAAGTGTGGGCAAGCGATTCCAATACCTTTGCCTGGAAGGGCGTTCCGGCGCTGACGGTGAACCGTGACGGGTTTGGAATGCATACCCACTATGACACCTGGCAGCTGATTTCTCCGTGGACCCTAGAGAGAGGCGCAAAAATTTTATGTGTCCTTGGAACATGGCTTGGAAATGCAGAAGACTTTGCTTTTAGGAGAGAAATCCCGGAAGAAATGCAGAAAAAACTGAACAGCTATTACGAAAAACAGGGAGCCCTGTTTCAGCAGGCTCCCTGAGTAAAAAATTATTCTTTTCCATTCCAGCAGTAGGTGCAGAGTTTGCAGGGGGAGATGCCGATGGAAGCAATCATGTCATCCAGCCGGTGATAGTGCAGGGTGGTGAAATTCAACTGCTTTCGGATCTCTTCCACCATCTCTTTGTAATTGGTGCTGTCCGGGTCAGTGTAGCTTTGCAGCATGTTTTCTGCGTTATCCCCTTCCCGTTTCTGGATGATCCGTCTGGTAATAAGATCCAGGTCGGAAGAAGAACGGGAGAAGTTCAAAAACTTGCATCCGTAGATCAGGGGCGGGCAGGCCGGACGGATGTGGACTTCCTTTGCACCGCTGTGATACAGGAATTCCGTGGTTTCCCGCAGCTGCGTGCCACGGACGATGGAGTCGTCAATGAGCAGCAGCTTTTTGTCATGGATCAATCCGCTGACCGGGATCAGCTTCATGTGGGCAATCAGGTCACGCTGGCTCTGATTGGTAGGCATAAAGGATCTGGGCCAGGTTGGTGTATATTTGATAAAAGGCCGGGTGAAGGGAATGCCGGATTCATTGGCATATCCAACGGCGTGGGCGATACCGGAGTCCGGAACGCCGGCCACACTGTCCGGACATACCAGATCTTTGTCCCGCTTTGCCAGCATTTCTCCGCAGTGATAACGCATTTCTTCCACATTGACCCCTTCATAGGTGGAAGTGGGGTATCCGTAGTAAACCCAGAGGAAAGAACAGATTTTCATGTCCTTTCCAGGAGGGCAGATGGTTTCCACACTTTCCGGAGTCATGAAAACAATTTCGCCAGGTCCCAGTTCCCGGTAATCATCGTATCCCAGGTTCAGATAAGAAAAGCTTTCAAAGGCAGCGCAGTAGGCGTTGTCTTTTTTTCCGAGAATGACAGGGGTGCGTCCAAGACGGTCCCTGGAAGCATAAATACCTTTTTCTGTGAGGACCAGAACGGTCAGAGAACCCTGAACAGTCTCATGGATGTAACGGAGTCCTTCCGGAATGGAGTCTTTTTGGTTGATCAGGGCTGCTGCAATTTCAGTCTGGTTAATATTTCCGCCGCTCATTTCCAGAAAATGGCTGAAGCCGTTGTTGAACAGCTGTTCCATCAGTTCTTTTGCATTGTTGATCTTTCCAACGGTGGTAATGGCAAAGCTTCCCAGGTGGGAATGGACAATGAGGGGCTGGGGATCAAAATCAGAGATACAGCCGATGCCTAAGTTTCCGCGCAGGTCTTCCGCGTCCTGCTCAAACTTGGTACGGAAAGGGGAATTCTGGATATTGTGGATGGCTCTCTGAAATCCATCTTTTCCATGAACCGCCATGCCGGCTCTGCGGGTGCCCAGATGGGAATGATAGTCTGTTCCGAAAAACAGATCCAGTGTACAGTTTTCTTTGGATGCTACAGCAAAAAATCCGCCCATGATGAAAGCAAACCTCCTATTATCATGTGTATAAGTTCCTTGATTGTTGAGTACCATCCAAAAGTATACCATGAAATGTTCGATTTTACAAAAACTTCATGAAAATATAGGGAAAAACTTTACAAAATCATTTTAAAATAAAGAAAATCTGTTTGCATAATCGGGATCTATGGTTTACAATAACAAAGCTACTGTTGTTGGACACAAAGAATAGGAATGAAACGATATGGAATGGATTGTGGAGTCCATTATGGACTGCTTAAAAATGCTGCCGTTTTTGTTTGCTGCATTTGCATGTATGGAAGCTGTGGAACATTATTCAGGAAACAAAATGAATCAGATGCTGGAAAAGGCCGGACATGGAGGGCCGCTGGTGGGAGCTGTGCTTGGCTGTATTCCCCAGTGCGGGTTTTCCGTTATGGCATCGGATCTGTACTCTGGCGGCATGATTACTCTTGGTACGCTGCTGGCGGTGTTTCTGGCTACTTCTGATGAGGCGGTGCTGCTGATGCTTTCTTCTCCTGGAAATGGAGGAGAGATCTTAAAACTCATGGCAGTGAAAGTGTTGATCGGTATTGTGGCAGGATATGCGGTGGATTTGATTTTCCACAGAAGAAAATGGGCAGAGAATCCTATGGAAGAAATCTGCGATCACTGCGGATGCAGGGAAAGCCATGGAATTTTAAAACCGGCTCTGAAGCATACGCTCCAGATTTTTGTGTATATTTTGGTTTTTACGCTGGCCATCAGTTATCTGATTGAAGCTTTCGGAATGGAGCGCCTTTCCGGAATGTTGATGGGAAATACCCTCTTTCAGCCCATGATTGCGGCACTGATTGGACTGATCCCCAACTGCGGTGCTTCTGTGGCGCTGACACAGCTGTATCTGGGCGGTGCCATCAGCTTTGCTTCTGTGATTGCCGGACTGTGTACCGGAGCTGGTGTAGGGCTTCTGGTATTGTTCCGGGTAAACCAGGATAAAAAAGAAAACTGGAAAATTCTGGGACTTCTCTATCTGCTGGGAGCCGGAAGCGGAATGCTGCTGCAGCTGTTTTAAGGAAGAAGTGATTGAGTGAAAAAGAAAAAAGCAAAGAGGATCTTTCAGGAAGAACTGGCAGATCCGGCATTTCAGGAGCCTTACGCGAAGGCCATTGAGATTGTGCGGGGGATTTTGGAAGAATATCAGGAGAAATCCAAAGCGGCGGATCATCATAGGATCGAGATGATCTCATCGCGGATCAAAACGCCTCAGAGCGCCTATGATAAGCTGAAACGGAAAGGAAAAGAACTGACGGCAGAAAGCGCCAAAAAGAACTTGAATGATCTGGCAGGTATGCGGGTGATCTGTTGTTATTACGAAGATGTCTACCAGGTGTCCAATATGCTGCTGTCCAGGCCGGAGCTGACATTGGTGAAGCAAAAGGATTTTATCTGTAATCCCAAGAGCAGCGGTTACCGCAGTCTTCATCTGATTTTTGAGGTGAATACGCTGGAAAATGGCGTGAGAGTGGAGGTTCAGATCCGGACCATCACCATGGATGCATGGGCGAGATTGGATCATGAGCTGCGTTACAAAAAAGAACTGGATGATGCAGGAAAGATTGTAAAGGCACTGCGCAGATGCTCCGACAGCATTGCGGAAGTGGATGACAAGATGCAGGAAATCCTGGAATGGATCAGGGAGGCTTAAAAGCCTCCCTTCTTTGCTGCCAAGCATATCAAAATTGATCCAGTGGACAAATTTTGATTGGTTTGCGTTTAGCGTTCCCAGCGCCCGGAAGCACCGCAGGGAAGCACCAGGCCGGTATCGGTCACCGGAAGTCCGATTTCCTGGGAATCTACATGTCCGCCTTTTCCCTTTAATTCAGTTGAGATCAGGTAAGTGAGAACGGCAGGAGCCAGGCCGGTGGTGTAGGAGTTGATCAAAAAGAATACCGGATCATCGCTTAAAAGCTTGGCACACAGCTTTACCAGAGGATGAATCATGTCTTCAATCTTCCAGATTTCTCCCTTGGGGCCTCGTCCATAAGAAGGCGGGTCCATGATGATGCCATCGTAGTGGTTGCCACGGCGGATCTCACGCTCTACAAATTTCACACAGTCATCCACGATCCAGCGGATGGGGGCATCTTCCAGGCCGGAGGAACGGGCGTTTTCTTTTGCCCAGCCAACCATGCCTTTGGAAGCATCAACATGGGTGACAGAGGCGCCTGCGGCGGCGGCTGCCAGGGTAGCACCGCCAGTATAGGCAAACAGGTTTAACACCTTCACCTGGCGTCCAGAAGCCTTTGCAAGGCGGATTTTGTTGGAGAACCAGTCCCAGTTGGCGGCCTGCTCCGGGAAGAGACCGGTGTGTTTGAAACTGAAAGGTTTCAGGTTGAAGGTCAAATCCTTATAATGAATGGCCCACTGCTGGGGAAGGTCAAAGAATTCCCATTCGCCGCCGCCTTTTTTGCTGCGGTGGTAGTGGCCGTTCATACGGCTCCAGCCACGGTTGGTTTTCGGCGTATCCCAGATTACCTGGGGATCCGGACGGACCAGAAGATATTTCCCCCAGCGCTCCAGCTTTTCTCCATTTGAAGTATCCAGGACTTCATAATCTTTCCATTGATCGGCAATCCACATTGTATTTTCCTCATCTTTCTTTTTCATTATCTTTCTTTTTCATTCTGTACGTCCTTGGCGCGGAACCAGTACGTGTAAAAATCTTCAAAACCAAGGGAGGTGTAAAGCTCCTTGGCAAATGTGTTTCCTTTTACCACCTGAAGGTAAGCTTTTTTCGCTCCCTTTTTCTTTGCTTCTGTTAAAATGGTGCTGCAGATGGCTCTCGCAAAGCCTTTGTGGCGGCAGCTGGGGTCTACGTAAATGGCATAAAGCCCCACATGGCCCCGGTCTAAAATGCCAAGTCCGGAAGCTACCATCCGCCCGTCAATCTCAGCAAAGGCAACAATGGTTTCTTTGGGAATGGCTTTAAACATGGACGGAACAATCCGGCGCAGGGTGGGATTGGTGGTCCCATTTAAACGGAACAGAGAGGTAATCCACTCATCCACAATCCGGTCCCGAAGCTGGACGATGATTTCTCCTGGATAAAAGACACAGGAGGGAAGTCCGGAGTTCCGGCCATAATATTCATGTTCGGCAGAGAGGGGCGCCCAGGCATTTAAATGCTCCAGATCCATAATCATCACTTCAGTGGTGTGCTGGATCTCATACCCTTTGTCCTCCAGAAGTTTATCAAAAGACGGGTCCAGAAGCGGACTGATCTTGAAAATAGAGGGGGTATGATAGTTCGCATACATGGTTTCACAGTAGGCAATTTTTTCTTCAATGGGAATGAGAGAAGTGCCCACCTGCTGTACGCTGTTGGTGCGGTGGGTATAATTGTGGGAAAAACGGATCAGCCACCCGTCATACAGCTCGATTTTGTGGGATGGCCACGCGTTCAGGGAAATTTCCTCGATAAGATTCATATAGGCTTCCTGGTTCATGCAGACGTCTCCTTTCCGTAACTGTAACGATTATAGCGGATAATCCGGCCAGATTCAATGATTTCTGAAAAAAACGTGGAAGAAAGAAGAATGTGCCGGGTGGTCCGCTTGACCGGAACAACGGAATAGGATACAATAGAACTGCATGGAAATGAAAGAAATAAAGAATGAAGAAAAAGAAAACACAGGAGTATGATAAACATGGAAAGAAAAAATGCATGGCTGAAATACGAAGGCAGTGCCAGAGACGAAGTGGAGTCTTTTGCAGAAGGCTACCGGAAGTTTCTTTCTGAGTGCAAGACAGAGCGTGAGTGCACAAAGACTGCCATCAAAGAAGCGGAAGAGGCAGGATATCAGGATCTGGAAAAAGTGATTGCTTCTGGAGAAGCTTTAAAAGCAGGTGACAAAGTGTATGCCCAGTGCATGGGAAAAACACTGGCACTGTTCCACATCGGAAAAGTACCCATGGAGAAGGGCATGAACATTTTAGGTGCCCATATTGACTCCCCGCGTCTGGACCTGAAGCAGAATCCGTTGTATGAGGATAACGGGCTGGCACTTCTGGATACCCATTACTATGGCGGTATCAAGAAATATCAGTGGGTAGCCCTTCCGATGGCTCTTCATGGAGTAGTTGTAAAGAAAGACGGCACCAGCGTATCCGTTGTGATCGGTGAAGATCCTGCAGATCCGGTGGTTGGCATTTCTGATCTTCTGATTCATCTGGCAGGAGACCAGATGGGCAAGAATGCGGCAAAGGTAGTAGAGGGTGAGAACCTGAATATCCTGGTAGGCAGCATTCCACTTAATGGAGAAGAAAAAGAACCGGTGAAAAAGTACATCCTGAATCTGTTAAAAGAGAAATACGATCTGGAAGAAGAAGATTTTATTTCCGCAGAGCTGGAAGTGGTACCGGCAGGCCCGGCAAGAAATTATGGTCTGGACAGCAGTATGATTATCGGTTACGGTCATGACGATAGAATTTGTGCCTATCCTTCCTACAAGGCGATTCTGGATGTGGAAGCACCGGAAAAAACCTGTGTATGCCTTCTGGTAGACAAAGAGGAGATCGGAAGTGTGGGAGCTACCGGTATGCACTCCAGATTCTTTGAAAACATGGCAGCAGAGCTGTTAAACTGCATGGGACAGTATAGTGAACTGACTCTGCGCCGCTGCCTGCAGCATTCCAGAATGCTTTCTTCTGATGTGAGCGCAGCTTTCGATCCCAATTACCCGGAAGTTATGGAGAAAAACAATGCCGCATACCTGTGCAAGGGCCTGTGCTTTAATAAATACACCGGTTCCAGAGGAAAGAGTGGTTCCAACGATGCCAATCCGGAATTCATCGCAGATATCCGACGTGTGTTAGATGACGCAGACGTATCCTGGCAGACCAGCGAGCTTGGAAAAGTAGACCAGGGCGGCGGCGGCACCATCGCCTACATCATGGCAAACTACGGCATGGAAGTCATCGACAGCGGTGTGGCCGTGCAGAATATGCACGCACCCTGGGAAGTAGCCAGCAAGGTAGATATTTACGAAGCATACAGAGGCTACAAGGCATTTCTGGAAAAGATTTGAGACTATAAGACGAGACAAAGGAATCCAAGAGTATGAAAAAGATTATTTTAACCGGTGACCGCCCCACAGGACGGCTTCACGTAGGACATTATGTAGGCTCTTTAAGCGAGCGGGTAAAACTGCAGAATTCAGGGATCTACGATGAGATTTACATTATGATTGCAGATGCCCAGGCACTGACAGACAATGCGGAGCATCCGGAGAAGGTACGCCAGAACATTATCCAGGTTGCATTGGATTACCTGGCATGCGGTATTGATCCGGACAAGTCTACCATTTTCATTCAGTCCATGGTACCGGAGCTGACAGAACTTACCTTTTATTATATGAACCTGGTGACCGTTTCCAGAGTGCAGAGAAACCCTACTGTGAAAGCAGAGATTCAGCAGAGAAACTTCGAAGCCAGCATCCCGGTAGGATTCTTCTGCTATCCCATCAGCCAGGCAGCAGATATCACCGCATTCCGTGCAACAGCTGTTCCGGTAGGAGAAGACCAGATGCCTATGCTGGAGCAGTGCAAGGAGATCGTCCACAAGTTCAATTCCGTGTATGGTGAGACCCTGACAGAGCCGGAGATCGTGCTTCCTTCCAACAAGGCATGTTTACGTCTGCCGGGCATTGATGGCAAGGCAAAGATGAGTAAGTCCCTTGGAAACTGCATCTATCTGTCCGATGAGGCAGACGTGGTGAAGAAGAAGATCATGTCAATGTTTACCGATCCGAATCACCTGCGCGTGGAAGATCCGGGAAATGTAGACGGCAACCCGGTATTCATTTACCTGGATGCTTTCAGCCGTCCGGAGCACTTCGCAGAGTTCCTTCCGGATTATGCAAACCTGGATGAGCTGAAAGACCATTACAAACGGGGCGGCCTTGGCGATGTGAAGGTGAAGAAGTTCCTGAACAAAGTCATGGAATCCGAACTGGCTCCTATCAGAGAGCGGAGAAAAATGTGGGAGCAGAAGCTTCCGGATGTTTACGACATTCTCCAGGCAGGCACCAAAGTGGCAGAAGCCAAAGCGGCCGAGACAGTCAAAGATGTAAAGGCAGCCATGAAGATCAATTACTTCGACGGCGAAGAGTATTTTAAATAGGAAGAAACAGCATTTTTAGAAGACACAGCCAGGGAGAAAAGCCTCCAGAGGCTGTGTCTTCTTGTATTCAAAAAAGTACAAAAGAAAATAAAAAAGATGAAAAAAACTACTTGCATTTTGAAAAGAGATACGCTATAATACCTCGTGTTGTGACCTTGATAGCGTTGAAACGTGAGGTTGCTGCGGTCAAAATTCCGCAGGTTTTCCGTGGAGCGAATGTCAAGTTCTGGAAACTGGCGACAAGTCACTGTACAAATTAACTGCCTGCCCAAGCGCAGGAACAACGTGTGAAATCGTATCGACGCGATACACACGGGAGAGTGTGCAGTCACCGCTTGTCGTACTTAAACATAAAAGTGCGAATAGGAGGCGACTTTTTTTATGGCAAGTCAAGTAATGAGAATCACATTAAAAGCATACGACCATGAACTGGTTGATGCATCTGCAAAGAAAATCATCGAAACTGTAAAGAAAACTGGATCTAAGGTGAGCGGCCCGGTACCCCTTCCGACAAAGAAAGAAGTAGTTACCATCTTAAGAGCTGTTCATAAATACAAAGATTCCAGAGAACAGTTTGAGCAGAGAACTCACAAGAGACTGATCGACATCATTACCCCGACCCAGAAGACAGTAGATGCGCTGTCCAGACTGGAAATGCCTGCAGGTGTTTACATCGACATCAAGATGAAATAAAACCTGCGCCCAAGAACGTATCATAATATAGAGCATATCCTAAAAGGTTAATATAGAAGCAACGTTTCGTTCCACTTATATTGACTGTTTGACTAGGATGATTGCTGAAAGGTAATCCGCTGTAGAAGAACAGGAGGTAAAACAATGAAGAAAGCGATTTTAGCAACAAAGGTCGGAATGACCCAGATCTTCAACGAAGACGGTGTACTGACACCGGTAACCGTACTTCAGGCTGGCCCCTGCGTAGTGACTCAGATCAAAACCGTTGAAAACGACGGATATGAGGCAGTACAGGTTGGCTTCATGGACAAGAGAGAAAAACTGGTCAACAAACCGTTAAAGGGAATGTTTGACAAGGCTGGCGTAAGCTGCAAGAGATTCATCCGCGAGTTCAAATTTGAGAACACTGCTGATTATGCAGTAGCTCAGGAAATCAAAGCTGATATCTTTGCTGCAGGCGACAAGGTAGATGCCACTGCCATTTCCAAAGGAAAAGGATTCCAGGGCGCTATCAAGAGACACGGCCAGCACAGAGGACCGATGGCTCACGGTTCCAAATTCCATCGTCATCAGGGTTCCAATGGTGCCTGCTCTGATCCGAGCAAGGTATTCAAAGGAAAAGGAATGCCGGGACATATGGGAGCTAAGAAGATCACCATTCAGAACCTGGAGATCGTAAGAGTGGACGCAGAAAAGAATCTTCTCTTAGTGAAAGGTGCTGTACCGGGACCGAAGAAAGCATTAGTAACGATCAAAGAAACCGTTAAATCCGGTAAGTAAGCACTGATTTAAGAAAGGAGGAACACACAGATGGCAAACGTATCTGTTTACAATATGGAAGGCAAAGAAGTTGGCACCATCGAACTGAACGATGCTGTATTCGGTGTTGAAGTAAACGAGCACCTGGTACACATGGCAGTTGTAAACCAGCTTGCAAATAATCGTCAGGGTACTCAGAAAGCTAAAACCCGTTCCGAGGTATCCGGCGGTGGAAGAAAGCCCTGGAGACAGAAAGGAACCGGTCATGCAAGACAGGGTTCAACCAGAGCTCCGCAGTGGACTGGCGGCGGCGTAGTATTCGCTCCGGTTCCCAGAGATTACACTCTGAAAATGAACAAGAAAGAAAAGAGAGCAGCTCTGAAATCCGCTCTGACCTCCAGAGTACAGGAGAACAAGCTGATCGTAGTTGACGAGCTGAAGTTCGATTCCATCAAGACAAAAGCTATGGCTTCTGTACTGAAGAACCTGAACGTAAACAAAGCTCTGGTAGTTCTCAATGACAATGATACCAATGTTGTTATGTCTGCAAAGAACATCCCGGATGTAAAAACTGCTCAGACAAACACCATCAACGTATTTGATATTCTGAAATACAACACCGTAGTTCTGACAAAGGACGCTGTGGCAACCATCGAGGAGGTGTACGCATAATGGCAGCAATTATGTACTATGACGTAATCCTGAAACCGGTCATCACCGAGAAGAGCATGAATGCCATGGGTGAGAAAAAATACACATTCCTGGTTCATCCGGAAGCAAACAAGAGCCAGATCAAAGAAGCCGTTGAAAAAATGTTCGAGGGAACCAAAGTTAAGAGCGTAAACACCATGAACATGGACGGTAAAAAGAAAAGACGCGGCATGACAGTTGGAAAGACTGCTAAGACCAAGAAAGCCATTGTTGCCCTGACTGAGGACAGCAAGGAAATCGAGATCTTCGAAGGACTTTAATTCATAGTCCTTCCACCTATGTGCAGGAATGCACGATAACGAATATTCGAAAGGAGCAACAACAATGGGAATCAAAACCTATAGACCATATACCCCCTCCAGAAGACATATGACCGGTTCCGATTTCTCTGAAATCACCAAATATGTACCGGAAAAAAGCCTGACCATGTCTCTGGCAAAGAACTCTGGCCGTAACAACCAGGGAAAAATTACTGTAAGACATCGTGGAGGCGGAATCCGCAGACAGTACAGAATCATCGACTTCAAGAGAAGAAAAGATGGAATCCCCGCAACAGTAGTAGGTATCGAGTACGATCCGAACAGAACTGCAAACATCGCTCTGATCTGCTACGCAGACGGCGAGAAAGCATATATCCTGGCTCCGCAGGGCTTAAAAGATGGTATGAAAGTTATGAGCGGTTCTGGAGCAGAAGTACGTGTAGGTAACTGCCTGCCGTTATCTGAGATCCCGGTTGGTACTATGGTACACAACGTAGAGCTGTATCCTGGAAAAGGCGGACAGCTGGTTCGTTCCGCTGGTAACGGCGCACAGCTGATGGCTAAGGAAGGCAAATATGCAACCTTACGTCTGCCCTCCGGCGAAATGAGAATGGTTCCGATCATCTGCCGCGCAACTGTTGGTATCATCGGAAATGCTGAGCATAATCTGATCAACATCGGTAAAGCTGGTAGAAAACGTCACATGGGTATCCGCCCGACAGTCCGTGGTTCTGTTATGAACCCGAATGACCATCCGCATGGTGGTGGTGAAGGTAAGACTGGTATCGGACGTCCGGGTCCCTCCACTCCCTGGGGCAAGCCTGCTCTTGGCCTGAAGACCAGAAAGAAAAACAAGAAGTCTAACAAGCTTATCGTAAGAAGACGTGACGGTAAAGCTATCAACTAATAAATTCGGAATCAAACAAGGAGGTTAGAACCTATGGCTCGCTCACTGAAAAAAGGACCATTTGCAGATGCCAGCTTACTGAAAAAGGTAGATGCAATGAACGCTGCAGGGGATAAGGCTGTGATCAAAACCTGGTCACGCCGTTCCACAATCTTCCCGCAGATGGTTGGACATACAATTGCTATTCATGATGGAAGAAAACATGTGCCTGTATACGTAACTGAAGATATGGTAGGCCACAAACTCGGAGAGTTTGTAGCAACCCGTACCTACAGAGGACACGGCAAAGACGAGAAAAAATCTGGCCGTAAGTAAGAGATAGTTGAAAGGAGGTTTCATTCATGGCAAAAGGACATAGATCCCAAATTAAGAGAGAAAGAAATGCACAGAAGGACACAAGACCGTCAGCTAAGTTATCTTACGCTCGCGTATCTGTCCAGAAGGCTTGCTTCGTATTAGATGCCATCAGAGGCAAAGACGTTAAGACTGCTCTGGGTATTGTAACCTACAATCCCCGTTATGCTTCTGAGATTATCACAAAATTACTGAAATCAGCCATTGCAAATGCTGAGAACAACAACGGAATGAACATTGACGACCTGTACGTAGAAGAGTGCTACGCAAACAAAGGACCGACAATGAAGAGAATCAGACCGAGAGCACAGGGCCGGGCTTACAGAATCGAAAAGAGAATGAGCCACATCACTATCGTGCTGAATGAGAAGTAGGAGGTAAAGCATGGGACAGAAAGTTAATCCACACGGCCTGAGAGTCGGTGTTATTAAAGACTGG
>CAJMON010000049.1 GCA_905214955.1 uncultured bacterium | reverse complement strand
GCGACTGCGTTCATGAGCAAGTAGCGAAGCGGATTGCGAATGTCCGCTTTACTAGAGAAGACATTCTTTAATGGAGGGAACAATGGCAGAACAGGTAAAGGATATGACCAAAGGTCCGTCTGGCAGACTGATCATAGGGCTTGCACTCCCATTAATGCTTGGAAACGTCTGTCAGCAGCTGTATACCATGGTGGATACCATGATTGTCGGTCAGATTGTTGGCGTGGAAGCATTGGCGGCGCTGGGGGCAGGAGAATGGATTTTGTGGCTGGTGCTTGGAATTTCGACTGGAATGACACAGGGTTTTGGTATTATGACTGCACAACAGTTTGGAGGAGAGGATGGAGAAGGTCTGAGAAAGACAGTAGCGCGCAGTTATGTCCTGACAGGAATTCTGGCTGCAGCAGTTCTGATTTTGAGTGAACTTCTTGCACCGCTGATATTAAAATTTCTGGATACGCCGGAAAACATTCGTGGAATCTCACTTTTGTATCTGCGAATTGCTTTTTGTGGGATTCCAGTGATAGCAGCGTATAATGTTTTTTCAACGGTGCTTCGGTCATTGGGCAACAGCCGCGTGCCTCTTTATGCCATGCTGATAGCAGCGGCAGTTAATGTGGGACTGGATCTGCTGTTTGTGGGTGTACTTGGATGGGGAGTGGCAGGTGCAGCTGTCGCAACGGTGGCAGCACAGTCTTTTTCAGCTGTTTTCTGTTTTGGGGCGCTTAAAAAGATTGAAATTATAAAGTTGACGCGGGAAGATTTTGCTTTGCAGTATGAACTGGACAAAAAGCTGCTGAAATTAGGAGCACCAGTAGTGTTCCAGAACATGGTGATTTCCATAGGCGGCATGGTGGTGCAGCATGTGGTTAATGGATATGGATTCCTTTTTGTAGCGGGATTTACTGCTACGAATAAGCTGTATGGCATACTTGAAATGGCAGCAATTTCCTATGGATATGCGATAGTGTCCTATACCGGGCAGAATCTTGGGGCACAGCGGACTGACCGGATCCTGGAAGGAGTCCGGGCAGGAAGCAGGATCGCTTTTGTTACATCGCTGGCAGTGTCGGCTGTGATGTTTCTTTTGGGCAGAAAGATTCTGGGATTGTTTATTTCAGGAACACCGGACGAAACAGCACAGGTTCTTGCCATTGCGTGGAAATATCTGTCTGTAATGGCAGGGTTCTTATGGATTTTATATTTTTTGTATGTATACCGTTCTGCCCTCCAGGGCTTGGGGGATACTGTGCTTCCTATGGTAAGCGGTGGAGCGGAATTTGTCATGCGTGTCAGCGCAGCGCTGCTGCTTCCTAAATTGGTAGGAGAAAACGGGATTTTCTATGCGGAGATTATGGCATGGAGTGGAGCAGCTGTGCTCCTTGCAGCAGGATATTATATCCGGATACGGAAATTAAAAAAATATTTACCGGTTTGATTATTTTTCATCTTCTTACAGTGTTTACGCCTTGTTCATAAAAATTTCATTGTTTATCGGCATTAAAAGTGGTAAAATAAAAAAAGTTAAGCGCCTGAAAGGGTGCGAAAGCTGTGTAAAAGACAGAACGAGATTAGGAGAAAAGCAATTATGAACGTGATTCAGAAACTATTCGGTACCCACAGCGATCGTGAGTTGAAGCGTATCATGCCGCTGGTGGAAAAGATAGAGTCCCTGCGTCCCACCATGCAGGCTCTTACAGATGAAGAGCTGCGGGGCAAGACCAAAGAGTACAAGAAGCGCCTGGCAGAAGGGGAGACTCTGGATGATCTGCTTCCGGAGGCATTTGCCACTGTCCGTGAGGCAGCCAAGCGAGTACTGAATATGGAACCCTACCGTGTTCAGCTGATCGGTGGTATTA
Organism: uncultured bacterium; assembly: GCA_905214955.1. Lineage (GTDB taxonomy): Bacteria > Bacillota > Clostridia > Lachnospirales > Lachnospiraceae > Limivivens. The sequence continues at coordinate 23,065 of CAJMON010000049.1, read as the reverse complement.
TCCTGCACCAGGGCCGTATTGCAGAGATGCGTACCGGTGAAGGAAAGACCCTGGTATCTACCCTTCCGGCATACTTAAATGCCCTGGAAGGCAAAGGCGTCCATGTGGTAACGGTCAATGACTATCTGGCACACCGTGACGCTGAGTGGATGGGACAGGTCCACAGATTCTTAGGACTGACTGTAGGATGCGTACTGAACCAGATGAACAACGATGAGCGTCGGGAACAGTATGCCTGTGATATTACGTACATTACCAATAATGAAGACGGTTTCGACTACCTGCGTGACAACATGGTCATCTACAAAGAACAGCTGGTACAGAGAGACCTGCATTACGCCATCATCGATGAGATCGACTCTATTTTGATTGATGAAGCTAGAACTCCGCTGATTATTTCCGGCCAGAGCGGAAAGTCCACCAGACTGTATGAGGTATGTGACATTCTTGCCAGACAGCTGGAGCGTGGTGAGGCCAGCGGTGAAGTGACCAAGATGAGCGCCATCATGGGCGAAGAGATTACCGAGACCGGTGATTTCATTGTCAATGAAAAAGACAAAGTTGTTACCCTGACTGCAGACGGTGTGAAGAAAGTGGAGAAATTCTTCCAGATCGACAACCTTTCCGATCCGGAAAATCTGGAGATCCAGCACAACGTAGACCTGGCTCTGCGTGCCAACAATCTGATGTTCCGCGATAAAGATTATGTGGTAAAAGATGATGAGATCCTGATCGTAGATGAATTTACCGGACGTATCATGCCGGGACGCCGTTATTCAGACGGTCTGCATCAGGCTATCGAGGCAAAAGAGCATGTAAAAGTAAAACGTGAGAGTAAGACTCTGGCTACCATCACCTTCCAGAACTTCTTCAATAAATATAAGAAGAAAGCCGGTATGACCGGTACTGCTCTGACAGAGGAGAAAGAGTTCCGCGAGATCTACGGCATGGACGTTGTGGAGATCCCAACCAACCGTCCGGTTATCAGAAAAGACCTGGAAGATGCCGTATACATGACTAAGAAAGAAAAATTCCACGCAGTTGTAGAGGCTATCAAGGAAGCTCATGCAAAGGGACAGCCGGTTCTGGTAGGTACCATTACCATCGAGACTTCTGAATTGTTAAGCAATATGCTGCGCAGAGAAGGCATCCAGCACAAAGTTTTGAATGCAAAGTTCCATGAGCTGGAGGCGGAGATCGTTGCAGAGGCAGGGCGTCACGGTGCAGTGACCATCGCTACCAACATGGCAGGCCGTGGTACCGATATCAAGCTGGATGACGATGCGAAGGCAGCCGGCGGCTTAAAGATCATCGGTACAGAGCGTCACGAGTCCAGACGTATCGACAATCAGCTGCGCGGACGTTCCGGACGACAGGGAGATCCGGGTGAATCCAGATTCTATATCTCTCTGGAAGATGACCTGATGCGTCTGTTTGGTTCCGAGCGTCTCATGGGCATTTTCCGCTCCCTGGGTGTGGCAGAAAATGAGCAGATCGAGCATAAGATGTTATCCAGTGCCATTCAGAAAGCACAGGAGAAGATCGAGGCCAACAACTACGGTATCCGTAAAAACCTGCTGGAGTACGACCAGGTTAACAACGAGCAGCGTGAGATCATCTATGCAGAGCGCCGCAGAGTGCTGGATGGCGAGAGTATGCGGGATTCCATTTACAAGATGATCACCGGTACCGTAGACCGGATTGTAGATACCTGCATTGCAGACGATCAGGACAGCGAGGACTGGAACCTTGCGGAATTAAACGGTCTGCTGCTTCCAGTAATTCCTCTGGAGCCGGTAAAAGCAGAAGGCAGAATGAAGAAAAACGAGCTGAAACAGTCCTTAAAAGAGCAGGCTGTGAAGCTGTATGAGACCAAAGAAGCAGAGTTCCCGGAGCCGGAGCAGCTGCGTGAACTGGAGCGTGTTATCCTTCTGAAAGTTATCGACAGAAAGTGGATGGACCACATCGACGATATGGATCAGCTCCGCCAGGGTATCGGTCTGCAGGCATATGGCCAGAAGGATCCCAAGGTTGAGTACAAGATGCTGGGCTATGAGATGTTCAACGAGATGACAGCTTCCATTCAGCAGGATACCATTCGTATGCTGTATCATGTGAAAGTAGAGCAGAAGGTAGAACGTGAAGAGGTAGCCAAAGTGACCGGAACCAACAAAGACGATTCCAGCGTACAGGCTCCCAAGAAACGGGAAACCATCAAGATTTACCCCAACGATCCCTGCCCCTGCGGAAGTGGAAAGAAATACAAACAGTGCTGTGGAAGAAAGCCTGTCTGATAGAAAAAAACGGAAAAAGGCCGATTTGTTTTTACAAACCGGTCTTTTTGTTATATACTAAATATGACTCATCAGAGTAATAAAATATAGAAAGCGGGTGAAGCTTGTGGTTGAGTTAGACCAGTTTAAATTTATGTTAAACAACTACAGAGGACCATTAGTGGAAGTGAGGGATTCACTTTGACCTGGCCAATAAAGAGCAGCGGATCCAGGAATTAGAAAGAAAAATGGAAGAACCGGATTTCTGGGATGATCCTCAGAAATCACAGGAGTACATGAAACAGTTAAGCAGCATGAAAGAAGATGTGGCGGTATATGCCCGTCTGGAAGAATTGTTTGAGGAGATCGAGACGCTGATCGAGCTGGGAGATGAGGAAAATGACCCGTCCCTGGTTCCGGAAGTGCAGAGCACCATGGATGAATTTGTCCAGAAGTACGATGCCATCCGTCTGAAAACCCTTCTCTCCGGAGAATACGACAAGGACAACGCCATTGTCACCCTTCATGCAGGAGCCGGCGGCACAGAGTCCTGTGACTGGGCTGGTATGCTTTACCGGATGTATATGAAATGGGCAGATAAGAAGGGCTTTTCTGTAGAAGTCCTGGATTATCTGGACGGAGACGAAGCAGGCGTGAAGTCTGTGACGTTCCAGGTCAATGGAGAAAATGCCTACGGCTACTTAAAATCCGAAAAAGGTGTCCACCGTCTGGTGCGTATTTCCCCCTTCAATGCGGCAGGAAAACGCCAGACATCTTTTGTATCCTGTGATGTGATGCCGGATATTGAAGAGGATCTGGATGTTGAAATCCGGGATGAAGACCTGCGGATCGATACCTACCGATCCAGCGGTGCCGGCGGCCAGCACATCAATAAGACGTCATCGGCTATTCGTATTACGCATATTCCGACAAATATCGTTGTGCAGTGCCAGAATGAGCGTTCTCAGTTCCAGAATAAGGATAAGGCAATGCAGATGCTGAAAGCAAAACTGTACCTGTTAAAACAGCAGGAGAATGCAGAGAAAGCTTCCGGAATCCGCGGAGAAGTGAAAGAGATCGGATGGGGAAACCAGATCCGTTCCTACGTGCTTCAGCCGTATACCATGGTCAAAGACCACCGTACAGGAGCAGAGACGGGAAATACAAATGCCGTTCTGGATGGGGACATTGACCTGTTTATCAACGCCTATTTGAAATGGGTGACTCTTGGAGAATCGTCCGGCGACAATTCCGACATGCCGGATTAAGGGAGCAGTCAGCAAAAACGCAGACAAGGAGGTTTGTATATGGGAATTATTAAAGCAGCAGTGAATTCTGTAAAAGGTGCGCTGGGTGATCAGTGGCTGAAAGCCATTGAACCTGTGGAGATGAGTGACAGGACGGTGTTTGCAAAAGGTATCTGTCCCAATGGGAAAAATACCATTGCCAACGGTTCTGTGATCCATGTGTATGACAACCAGTTTATGATGCTGGTAGATGGAGGAAAGATTGTGGATTATACCGCAGAACCCGGATATTTCCAGGTAGACAATTCCTCCATGCCGTCTTTATTTTCAGGAAGTTTTAAAGATGCTCTGAATGATACCTTTGAGAGATTCAAATTTGGAGGCGGCACCCCGAAGAATCAGCAGGTCTACTACATCAATCTTCAGGAGATCAAAGGAATCCGGTTTGGAACCAGAAATCCTATTAATTACTTTGATAATTTCTACAATTCCGAACTGTTTCTGCGTGCCCACGGCACCTATTCCATCAAGATCACCGACCCCATGAAGTTTTATGCGGAGGCAGTGCCGAAGAACAAAGATGTGGTGGAGATTGATGAGATCAATGAACAGTATCTGTCAGAGTTCTTAGATGCGCTTCAGTCTGCCGTGAACCAGATGTCCGCAGACGGTATGCGGATCTCCTTCCTTTCCTCCAAGAGCCGGGAGCTGTCCAAATATATGGCAGATACGCTGGATGATGACTGGAGACAGATGCGGGGCATGGAAGTCCAGTCCGTAGGACTTGCCAGCATTTCCTATGATGAAGAGTCTCAGAAACTCATCAACATGCGCAACAAAGGTGCCATGATGTCTGATCCTTCTATAAGAGAAGGCTTTGTCCAGGCATCTGTAGCCAGCGGTCTTGAGGCAGCCGGTTCCAATCCAAACGGCAGTATGGCCGGATTTATGGGAATGAATATGGGAATGCAGTCAGCAGGCGGCTTTATGAACAATGCCTCGGCAGTGAATATGCAGCAGATGCAGATGCAGCAGGAAGCGGCAAGAGCACAGGAAGCAGCAAAAGCCAGCCAGGCAGCCAAAGTGCAGCTGCCTGGAAACGGGGGAAGCTGGACCTGTGCCTGCGGAGCCGTCAACGAAGGAAAGTTCTGTCAGGAATGTGGTGCATCCAGGCCTGCAGCAAAGACAGAATGGACCTGCAGCTGCGGAGCAGTCAACACTGGAAAATTCTGTCAGGAATGCGGTGCACCCCGCCCGGCAGGTGACTGGATCTGCAGCTGCGGAGCAGTCAACAGCGGAAAATTCTGTCAGGAATGCGGGAAACCCCGTTCATAGATCGGAGGCGGCATATGGCAGTTGTCAGTTATAAGTGTCCATACTGCGGGGGCGAATTGGAGTTCGACCCCGTATCCCAGAAATATAAATGCCCCTATTGTCTGGCAGTGTTAGATGAACTGCCGGAAGATGCGGCAAAAGAAACCGAAGAAAAGAAAGAAACAAAAGAAGTAAAAGAAACAAAAGCAGAAAGCCAGGAGAATGAAGAGGCAGTGCTGTATACCTGCCCAAGCTGTGGTGCGGAGATTATCACCGATGCCACCACAGCGGCCACGTTTTGTTATTACTGCCACAACCCGGTTGTCTTAAGCGGACGGCTGGAAGGAAAGTATCTGCCGGATATGGTGGTACCTTTTCAGCTGGACAAGAAGAAAGCCACAGAGAGTTTTCTTTCCTTTGTAAAGAAAAAGAAATTTGTCCCAACTGCATTTTTCAATAAAAATCAGATCGAAAAACTCACCGGTGTGTACTATCCTTACTGGACCTGCACGGCAAAAGGCCGGGCATCTGCCCATGGAGAAGGAAGAAACATCAAAGTCTGGCGCAGCGGGGATACCGAATACACCGAGACGGATGTTTACGCTGTAGACCGGGAAGGCAGCATTGCCGTTCAGAATGTGATGCGTGGGGCGCTGAAAAAAGCAGACCATCAGCTGGCAGAGGGTGTATGGCCCTTCGCACTGGATAAGGGCGTTTCCTTTCAGACCGGATATCTTTCAGGATTCCAGGCAGAAAAGCGGGATGTGGAGAAAGTTGATATCCGGGAAGAGGTGCAGAAAGACATCCAGAAATATGGAAAAAAGGCTGTGCGGGAAAGCATGAGCGGATACGACAGCCTGGATCTGAAGCAGTGTGACATTCAGACTGACAAAGAAGAGTGGAATTATATGCTTCTTCCGGTTTGGGTGTTGACTTACCGAGATAAGGCCGGAAAGAAATACTATTACGCCATGAACGGGCAGAATGGAAATTTTGCCGGAAAACTTCCGGTGGATAAAGGAAAACTGACGGCCCTGTTCTTTGCCGTTGCCATTCCGGTCTTTCTTGCGTGTCTGGCAGGAGGGTGGTATCTGTTATGAGAAAAAGAAACGTGCCAGGGATACTGGCAAAACGTCTGGCAGGTGCCCTTGGGGTCTGCGCACTGATCTTTGGCGGGAGCAGCTGTCTGATGGTGCAGGCAGCACCGGCAGAAGTCTACGATGAGGCAGATCTGTTGAGTGATGAGGAGGAAGAGCAGCTTTCTCTTCAGATTCAGGAGCTGTCGGATACGTATGATATGAACTTTGTAGTGCTGACCATCGACGATGCCGCGGGAAAGTCAACCATGGAATATGGCGATGATTTCTATGTAGACAAGGGCTACACCGTCAACGACCGAAAAGGCGGCGCTATTTACCTGGTGGATATGGATAACCGGAAAGTCCGGGTGGGAGCCCATCAGGATATGCAGTATTATCTGACGGACAAACGGGCGGATGAGGTGAGTGATGCCGGATATGACGATGTAAAGAACGGGGATTATTACGACTGCTTTGAAAAGATGCTCACCAAGACAGCCGGATTTCTGGATGATGGTGTTCCGGCAGGGCAGTATACGTACAATGAAGATACAGGAGAATATGAGGTATACCATTCACTTACCCTGTCGGAAGTGCTCATTGCCCTCGGAATCGCCATTGTGGCAGGGGCAGCCGTGTGCGTGACGGTAAACAGCACCTACAAAACCCAGTTTACAAAGTATCACTATCCGTGGCAGAAAAATGCTAAATTCCACGTAAAACGAAAAGACGACCATCTGATCAACCACTATGTGACTTCCAGGGAGATTCCCAAAGACCCGCCGCCAGGAAGCGGAGGCGGCGACAACGTGACGACCACCCATACGTCCTCCAGCGGGGATTCTTTCAGTGGAAGTGAACGGAGCTTCTAGGGAGATCAGGGACTTGCATCCTCTGCCAAAGTGTGATAATATCTTCGGAGTGGGTACATATGTATTTGCTGTACAAACAAGGAGGAACCAATGGCAGAGGACAATAAGTATTATGTGGTAAAAAAACGGGCAGTTCCCGAAGTTCTTTTAAAAGTGGTGGAGGCAAAGCGCCTGATAGATTCCGAAAGGGCAGCCACTGTGCAGGAGGCCACGGACAAAGTCGGAATCAGCCGCAGTTCATTCTATAAATATAAGGATGATATTTTTCCGTTTCATGACAATGCAAAAGGAAAGACCATTACGTTTATGCTCCAGATGGATGATGAACCGGGACTTCTTTCCGACGTGCTGCATAAAGTGGCGGATTTCCATGCGAACATCCTGACCATCCATCAGAGTATCCCCATCAATGGCATTGCATCCCTGACACTGAGTGTGGAGGTGCTGCCAAGTACCGGGGATGTATCGGAAATGATTGAACAGATAGAGAAACAGACAGGTATCCAGTACCTGAAAATACTAGCCAGGGAGTAAAAAAATGATTCAGATTGCAGTATTAGGATACGGAACCGTAGGGTCCGGCGTTGTAGAAGTCATCAACACCAACTACAGCAGCATCGCCCAAAAAGCAGGCGATGAGATCAACATCAAATATGTATTGGATCTGCGGGATTTTCCGGGAGACTCGGTGCAGGAGAAGATTGTCCATGATTTTGACGTGATTGTAAACGACCCGGAAGTGAAAATCGTGGTGGAAGTGATGGGAGGCGTGGAGCCTGCCTATACCTTTACAAAGAGAGCCCTTCTGGCAGGAAAAAGTGTATGCACATCCAACAAAGAATTGGTTGCCAGACACGGTGCAGAGCTTTTGAAAATTGCTAGAGAACGGAATCTGAATTACATGTTTGAGGCCAGCTGCGGAGGGGGCATCCCCATTATCCGTCCGCTGCATTCGTCCCTGACAGCTGATGAGATTGACGAAGTGACCGGTATTTTAAATGGTACCACAAACTACATTCTGACCAACATGTCAAAGAATGGATCGGATTTTGCAGAAGTCCTGAAAAAAGCCCAGGAGCTGGGATACGCAGAGCGCAATCCGGAAGCAGATGTGGAAGGATACGATGCCTGCAGAAAAATTGCGATTCTTTCTTCCCTGGCATTTGGGCGTCAGGTGAATTTTGAAGATGTTTATACGGAAGGGATTACCAAGATCAGTGCCCTGGATATCTGCTATGCGAAAAAGCTGGGAATGACTATCAAACTGCTTGCCAGCAGCAAAAAGACAGCTGGCGGAATCTTTGCAATGGTAGCTCCGGTGCTGGTAGGGGCAGATGATCCGCTTTACAGCGTAAATGGTGTCTTTAATGCCATTTTCATTCACGGAAATATGCTTGGAGATGCCATGTTCTATGGAAGCGGTGCAGGAAAGCTGCCGACCGCCAGCGCAGTCACTGCAGATATTGTAGATGAGGCAAAGCACCTTGGAGAGAGCATTATGCCATCTTGGAGCAGTGAAAAACTGGAGCTTACCGACATTGGAAATTCCCCAAAACGGTTCTTTGTCCGTGCAAAAGGAAGTGCAGAGGAAGAGCTTTCGAAAGTGGAAGCGGTGTTCGGTAAGGTGGATGTAGTGACCGTGCCGGAGGCAGAAGGAGAATTTGGCTTTGTCACAGAAATTCTTTCCGAGGCACAGTATAAAGAGATGGCGGACCGTCTGGATACGGTAATCGGAAGAATCCGGATTCGGGAGGAAGTATGCTGATCGTAAAAAAATTTGGCGGAACCTCTGTGGGGGACAGTGAACGTATCCGCAATGTTGCCCGCAGATGTGCAGAAGAATACAAAAAAGGAAACGATGTGGTAGTGGTTCTTTCCGCAATGGGAAAAACCACCGATGTTCTTTTGGAAAAGGCCAGGGAGATCAACCCCAAAGCATCCAAAAGAGAGCTGGATATGCTTCTTACAACAGGGGAGCAGACTTCCGTAGCACTGATGAGCATGGCACTTCATGCTATGGACATTCCGGCAGTGTCCTTAAATGCCTTTCAGGTGGCTATGCGTACCACGTCCAACTATGGAAATGCCAGACTGAAAAAGATTGATACCGAGCGTATCCGCCATGAGCTTCATGAACGGAAGATCGTTGTGGTGACAGGGTTCCAGGGAATCAACAAGTTTGGAGATTACACCACTCTGGGACGGGGCGGTTCTGATACAACAGCAGTTGCGCTGGCAGCCGCACTTCATGCAGATGCCTGTGAGATTTATACAGATGTGGACGGCGTGTATACTGCTGATCCCAGAATTGTAAAAAATGCCAGAAAGCTTTCGGAGATCACATACGATGAGATGCTGGATCTGGCTGCCAGCGGAGCAGGAGTTCTGCATAACCGTTCCGTGGAAATGGCAAAAAAATACGGCGTAACCTTGGTGGTACGTTCCAGCCTGAATGAATCAGAAGGAACCAGTGTGAAGGAGGAAGTTGGCGTGGAGAGAATGCTGATCACAGGCGTAGCCCTGGATAAAAATGCATCCCGGATTTCAGTCATGGGACTGAAAGACGAGCCGGGAATTGCCTTTAAGCTGTTCAATACTCTGGCAAAAAACAACATCAACGTAGATATTATTCTCCAGTCCATCGGCCGGGAAAATACAAAAGATATTTCTTTTACGGTGAATGAAGATGAGGCAGATGAGACGATTGAAATTTTGAAGGCAAACAAGAGCCGCATTACTTTCCACGAAGTGACCTGTAAAAAAGATGTGGCAAAGGTTTCTATCGTCGGAGCTGGTATGATGTCCAATCCAGGAGTGGCGGCAACCATGTTTGAAGCATTATATAATGAAAATATCAATATCAACATGATCTCCACTTCTGAAATCCGCATTACCGTGCTGGTCAATGAAAAAGACGGAGAGCGTGCTATGAATGCAGTCCATGAAGCCTTCGGACTTGCGGAAGCATAAAAAGAAGCATAAAAAATACAGGCAGTGAAAGAGCAGAAGCCGTTTCATTACCTGTATTTTTTATGAGTAAAACAGACGTGTCACAGTTCGTTTCGCAGTTCCCGGTAGAATGTGATGATGGTCATTTCCATGTAGGGGACAATCCACAGCAGGCCGATGCCCAGGGAAAAGACCCCAAGAAGCACCACTCCAAAGAAGCTGGCACAGAGATAAAACAACCGGAAACAGTTACCTTTCATCAGCTCCCGGCTGGCATGGAGCAGTTCCACTGCGGAGAGGGAGCTTTCGTCCAGGCACAAATACACGGTCATGGAAAACAGCAGAAGAAGATACACTGAGAAAATGTCGCCCAGAATCAGAAGACCTGCTGCCAGCAGTCTCAGCCACAGAATGTGGAAGTAAACCGCTGAGGCAAGCAGCGCTGCAAGGCCTGGAATGAAGCAGAAGACCACAAGCAGAATTTTCACCAGAGAGGTAATGAGAATCTTGTCACTGCATCTGGTAAAGGGAAGAAATACATCGCCAATCCGGATCTGATTTCCACGGGCAAGATTCAGCAGAAGACTGGAAAATCCAGCTTCACCTAAAAACGCCAGCAGCGTAATGATCAACATGCCGATGTTGTAGAGAAGGCTGCCTCTGCCGGAAAGAGCAAAGAAATTGGCGTAGGTAAAAGAAATCAGAGACAGGGATGCCTGGATGAGGAAAAATGTACCGATGACGGTACTGTAATGTCCAAGAAGGGTTTCTCTGGCAAGTCCTTTCAGTTCAGACGAAAGACGTCTGGAAACATTGGTATTCATAAGTCGGTCGTATCCTTTCTAAAGCATTCCGTCCCCTGAAGTATTTCCACTTCCATTTTCGTAGGGTGTCCAGCTGCCGCCGCCGTTGTCCCCATTCTCATAAGGCGTCCAGATGTCATTTCCGCCGCTGTTTCCATTTTCCTGGGGAGTGGAGGGGTTCAGCCAGTCGTCTAAAGAACCGCTTCCGCTGCCGGTTCCGGAATCCGTGTCATAGTAGGATTCCAGATAATTCTGAATGTACTGCTGCAGCTGGCCGGAACGGGCATAGGGCAGCAGGGTCACCACCACAAAGACAGTGAGGATGATACTCACCACAAGGCCTGCAATGGAAAGCCCAAGGCCAAATTTAGCTCTGCCGTGCATGGGTTCCCGGTTTTTCCTGGAGAGTAAGGCGAATAAAATGCCAAGAACCGCAAAGGGGATGGCAAGGTATAAAAAGAAGCAGGCAAACAGACTGATGATACCAAGCACCAGAGAAGCTGTCGCAAGAGAATTGGGGCGCTTCGGAGTGTGGTTTTCCGGTCCGTCTGACCAGCCGTTCTGGCTGTCGTAGTTCATAAACAGGTTCCTTTCTTTGGTTTCTTTATAGATGTTATAGATACTTACGGATTGTTCCGTGCTGCGCACTTTCGCATCTCCGTTGCCACTACGGTCGGTGCTAAACGTGTGCCGCTGGCACACAGCACCCTGCCCACTATTCGCATATCGCGAAGCTGGCGCTTCACTTTTATGCTCATATTGGGACCCTGGTATCTATGATGATATCACGAAGGGGTGCGAAACACAAGTCCAATCCTCTAAACGCTTATGGTTGTTCGAAGGCTTTTTTTGTGATAGAATGTAAAACAGACCTGTGTTCGAAAAGAGTGCACAGGATTGTTTTTCAGGAAAAGGAGTTTAATTACATGGATATTAATAAAACACTGGCGCAGGAGCTGGCTGTACAGCTGTGGCAGATTGAAGCTGCTGTGAAACTGATAGATGAGGGAAACACCATTCCTTTTATTTCCCGTTACCGGAAAGAAGCCACAGGTTCTTTAAACGATGAGGTGCTGCGAAAGCTGTACGAGCGTCTGACCTATCTGCGAAATCTGGAAGAAAAGAAAAATTCCGTGATTTCTTCCATCGAAGAGCAGGGAAAAATGACAGAAGAACTGCGGGCCCAGATTCTGGCAGCAGAGACTCTGGTGGTGGTGGACGACCTTTACCGCCCGTACCGGCCGAAACGCCGTACCCGTGCAGCCATTGCAAAAGAGCGCGGCTTAGAGCCGTTTGCAGAGATGATCTGGGAACAGAAACTAACCGGCTCTTTAGACGAGGCCGCTGCCGCATTTGTGGATCCGGAAAAAGAAGTGGCTGCAAAAGAAGCTGCCATTGCAGGGGCAAAAGATATTCTGGCAGAGCGGATTTCCGATGAAGCAGGATACCGCATCCGTATCCGTGAGATGACCATGAAAGAAGGAAAGATCGTCTCTGCGGCAAAGGATGAGAATGCCCAGTCGGTTTACGAAAATTATTATGAATACGAAGAAGCATTAAGCAAGATCGCAGGCCATCGGGTTCTTGCATTAAACCGGGGAGAAAAAGAAAAATTCCTGACCGTCCGGGTGGCAGCTCCGGAGGAAAAGATCCTTTCCTATTTAGAGCATCAGGTGATTACTGAAGAAAACCCCATCACAACACCGGTTTTAAAAGAAGTCATTGCAGACAGCTACAGCCGTCTCATTGCACCGGCCATTGAACGTGAAATCCGAAACGACCTTACGGAAAAGGCAGAGGACGGCGCCATTGCCGTTTTTGGAAAGAACTTGGAGCAGCTTCTCATGCAGCCGCCAATCGCTGGAAAAGTGGTTCTTGGCTGGGACCCGGCATTTCGTACCGGCTGTAAACTGGCAGTGGTAGATCCCACAGGAAAGGTGCTGGATACCGCTGTGATTTACCCTACAGCCCCCACCAATGAGGCGAAGATCAAGGCGGCCAAAGAAAAATTAAAAGAGCTGATCAAAAAATACCATGTTTCTCTGTTTTCTGTGGGAAATGGAACTGCCTCCAGAGAGTCCGAGCAGATCATTGTAGAGCTGTTCAAAGAGATTGATGATCCGGTACAGTATGTGATTGTCAACGAGGCAGGAGCTTCCGTATATTCCGCCAGCAAACTGGCTACGGAAGAGTTCCCCAATTTTGATGTAGGACAGAGAAGTGCCGCTTCCATTGCAAGACGAATCCAGGATCCCCTGGCAGAATTGGTGAAAATTGATCCCAAATCCATCGGTGTGGGCCAGTACCAGCATGACATGAACCAGAAAAAACTGGGGGAAGCTTTAGGCGGCGTAGTGGAAGACAGTGTAAACAAAGTAGGCGTGGATTTAAACACTGCTTCTGCAGCTCTTCTGGAATATGTTTCTGGTGTGAGCAAGACCATTGCAAAAAATATTGTGTCCTACCGGGAAGAAAACGGCCGGTTTGCAGACCGGAAACAGCTTCTGAAAGTGGCAAAATTAGGACCAAAAGCCTTTGAGCAGTGCGCAGGTTTCCTGCGGATCCAGGGAGGAAAGAACCCCTTAGATGCCACCAGCGTGCATCCAGAGAGCTATGAGGCAGCCAGGAAATTACTGGAAAAATTAGGATATGATGTGGCAGATATTACCGGAGCCAAGCTTTCCGGCCTGTCAAAGAAAATTACCGATTATCCGAAGATGGCAGAGGAACTGGACATTGGAGAAATTACTCTTCGGGATATTGTGAAGGAACTGGAAAAGCCGGGACGGGATCCTAGAGATGAGATGCCAAAGCCGGTGCTTCGCAGCGATGTGCTGGATATGAAAGACTTAAAGCCGGGAATGATCTTAAAGGGAACCGTGCGCAACGTCATTGATTTTGGTGCCTTTGTGGATATTGGCGTGCATCAGGACGGACTGGTTCATGTTTCTGAAATGAGCGATACACGGTTTATCAAACATCCCCTGGAAGCCGTCAGCGTAGGAGATATTGTGGAAGTCAAGGTGCTGGAAGTGGATCAGGAGAAAAAAAGAATTTCCCTGTCCATGCGTCTTGGAAACGAGAACAAGAAGCCGGGAGCCGGAAAGACAGAGAAGGCACAAGTTCAGAAAAATACTGGAAAACAGAATGGAAATGGGAAACCGGGACAGGATAAGAAACAGAAAAACCATTCCGGAAACGATCGGAAAAACGCTCAGAATCACGGCAGACAGAACGGTCAGAACAATCCGAACAATCCGAACAATCAGAACAGAAAGAAATCGGAGCCAAGAGATGGTTATACCCTGCAGGAGCTGATGAATAAATGGAAAATCTGATTTTTTCACTGAATGCCACACTGCCGCTGTTTTTTACCATGGCTCTTGGAATGCTGTTTCGCAAATGGGGGCTGATGACCGGAGATTTTACCAAAAAGGTCAACAAGTTTGTGTTTACCGCAGCGCTTCCAGTTTTGCTCTTTGAGGATCTTTCCCAGGTGGATATTCTGTCTGCCTGGGATGGACGGTACGTGTTGTTCTGCTTTGTGATGACCTTCCTTGGAATTGCACTGATTACAGGAATTTCCTTTTTTTTAAAAGACCGTTCCATCCAGGGAGAATTTGTCCAGGCAGGCTACCGCAGCAGCGCCGCTATTTTGGGAATTGCTTTTATTCAGAATATTTACGGGGAGGCTCATATGGCCTCCCTGATGATCATTGGAACGGTGCCGCTGTACAATGTGATGGCAGTGGTGGTGCTTTCCTTTTTAAGGCCGGGACAGAACGCCATAGACGGACAGTTGATGAAAAAGACTCTGAAAGGAATCGTCACCAATCCCATTATTCTGGGAATTGCGGCGGGAACCCTGTGGGCGCTGCTAAAGATTCCCCAGCCGGTATTTTTCCAGAAAACCGTACATAATGTGGGCGTGCTGGCTACTCCTCTGGGCTTGATGGCCATGGGAGCTTCTGTGGACGGCTCAAAGGTAAAAGAGACCTGGAAACCGGCCATTCTGGCAGTATTTTTAAAGCTGATGTTTCTGCCCATGATCTGCCTGCCAGCGGCCATTGCCATGGGATTTCGCCAGGAAAAGCTGATTGCTGTGTTAGTCATGGCAGGGTCCGCCACCACCGTAAGCAGCTATATCATGGCAAAAAATATGGGGCATGAAGGGCATCTGACTTCGGCAGTGGTGATGCTGACCACACTTTTGTCAGCGTTTACCCTGACAGGATGGCTGTTCCTGCTGAAAACGGCGGGAATGGTATAAATTTTTTGAGACTTACTTCCAGGGAAGAATGTTACGGATTTCCGGAAACAGACGAATCGGGGGCTGGACGGCCAGATGGGGTCCCAGCTCCTTTTCCATCCAGATCATAGGATACCAGCGGCCAAACTTGTAGCCGCAGTTGTGGAACATGCCAACCAGGTGATAGCCAAGATGTTCATGAAAACGGGCGCTGTTCTTGGTCAGGTATTCGTCCTCAGTTTCCGGATAGCCGATGCAGGCGTTGGCGTTTAAAATTCCCTGGGCTTTTAAGGCTGTTTCCAGGGCATCGTAGAGAAATCGGCCAAGGCCTAAGTGCCGGTGGTCTTTGGAAACGTAAATGGTGGTTTCCACTGCCCAGTCGTAGGCGGGGCGTTCATGAAAGACGCTGGCATAGGCGTATCCTGCGATGGCACCGGAGGAATCTACCGCTGCCAGATAAGGGTAGCGGGCCAGGGTATGTTCAATCCGTCTGGTAAATTCCTGGACGGAAGGCACTTCATATTCAAAGGTAATGGCGGTTTCCCGGACATAGGGAGCATAAATGTTAAGCAGTTCTTTTGCGTCTTCTGGGCGCACAATGCGGATCGAAAAAGAAGATGAATTTGTAATACCCATAACAAAACCTCCGTGAAACAGAAATTTTTTTTCAGTGTAGCACCAATAGAAAATCCGGTCAAACAAAAAGTTTTCGAAAATCGGGACTTGCAGAGAAAAATCAGCGTGTTAAAATAGATAAAAGAGAAACAGCGAGAAAAATTTTGGAGGAAGCCACATGATTGTAACGGTGACCATGAACCCGGCTGTGGATAGAACGGTAAGTATTGAGAGCCTGCACAGAGGTGGATTAAACAGAATCCAGAAAGCAGAGTCTGATGCAGGAGGAAAAGGAATCAATGTTTCCAAGACGCTGAAAGTTCTTGGCGCAGACAGCACTGCTACCGGATTTTTAGCGGGCACTGCCGGAAAAAAGATCGAAGAACAGTTAAAAATCCAGGGAATCCAGACCGATTTTCTATGGATCAAAGGAGAGACCAGAACCAACACAAAGGTGCAGGAGATAGGCGGATGTGTGACAGAATTTAATGAGCCAGGACCGGAAGTTTCAGAGGAAGATAGGAATAAACTCCTTGAAAAGCTGGAAGACTATGCAGGAGAAAACGTTTTGTTTGTTCTGGCTGGCAGTCTGCCAAGGGGAGTACCGGATGGATTTTACGGAGAAATCATTTGAAGAGTCCACAAAAAAGGCGCCAAAGTGCTCCTGGATGCGGATGGAGAACGGTTCCGATCAGGCTGTGAGGCAGGGCCGGAAATCGTCAAGCCAAACAAAGAAGAACTGCTGGAATACGCAGGAATCGCCAGGAGTGTTTCTATGACCAAAGAGGAAGAAAGCCAGATCATAGGAAAAACAGTTCGAGACCTGTTTGAAAAAGGCGTAAAGAGGATCGTGGTGTCGATGGGAAAAGAAGGCGCTCTGATGAGGGAGCGTGGATTTGCAGCCGCTGCAGAAGCCATTCCTGTGGAGGTTCAGTCTACCGTAGGTGCTGGAGATGCCTTTGCGGCGGCTCTTGCCTACGCATGGGAGAACAAGCTGGATAAAAAAGAAGCGTTTCAGCTTGGCATGGCAGTGTCCGCTGGAGCAGTGACGACAGAAGGCACCAGACCGCCAAGTCTTAAAAAAGTGCAGGAGCTTTTAGAGAGCCTGAAAAGAGCAAAGCAATAAAGTGATAAGAAGGAATCCCACATGAAGAAAAAAACCACCCAGAAACAGAAGAAAATCCTGGCAAAGACGGCAGGGAGTGAGAAGGAACGGAAAATCCGCAGACAGATGACGGAGGCATCCGCGGTATTCTGGGTTTTGTTTGCAGCGTTGATTCTTCTGTGGAAGCTTCCTGGCAGGCCTTTGGAAGGACGGGCCTATGTGGTGGCCCACCGGGCTGGTGCCTGGGATGCGCCGGAAAATACTCTGGCTGCCCTGGAAAACGCTATTGTCTCCGGAGCCGATATGGTGGAAATGGATTTCCAGGAGACCCAGGACGGAGAGCTGGTCTGTTTTCACGATACCAGCTTAAAGCGTACAGCCGGATGGAATAAAAATGTGTGGGAGCTGACCTATGAAGAGCTTCAGAAGGCAGATGTGGGCAGTTATTTTTCCGCTGACTATGCAGGAGAACAGATTCCAACGCTGGAAGATGTTTTGAAAATGGCCAAAGGAAAAATCCACCTGATGCTGGAGTTAAAATCCAACGGACATGAAAAAAATCTGGCGGAAAAGGCTGTGAAGCTGATTGAACAGTACGGCATGGAAGAACAGTGCAGCATTGCTTCCATGAGTGCCCGGATTTTGAAAAAAGCAAAAGAGCTGAATCCGGACATTCCGGCCATTTACATCAGCCGGGTGGTGGAGCAGAGGATGTTAAAACAGGATTACATCGACGGTTTCAGCGTAAAAGTCACCTTTATCAATGAAGGCGATGTGCGGAAAACCCACTTAAGAGGAAAAAGCATTTATGGCTGGACGGCAAACCGGAAGGCAGATGTGAAAAAGCTGCTCCGCTGTGGTGTGGATGGTGTGATTACCGACAACATTTCCATGGCAGAGAACTGTATGACAGACGAAGAGACCGATGAGCAGCGCATCATCAGCTTCCGGTTTCTGCAGGAATAAAATTTTTATTGAAATAGACAGACAAATAGTGTATAATAATTCACGTAAAAAATAAATTTCTTCGGGGCAGGGTGTAATTCCCTACCGGCGGTATAGTCCGCGAACCGCGCAAGCGGCTGATCCGGTGACTTAGGGGCTTTAAGAATTCCGGAACCGACAGTAAAGTCTGGATGAGAGAAGAAAGGGTTTACGCTGCTTGCTATGCTCATGATAGATCCCCGACGTATTTCGATGCGTTGGGGATTTTTTTGCGAAGTATACATACGAACTTATGGCAGCCGGCCTGATGCAATTTCTCATTTTTTAACGAACCCGGAAAAAGGGAAAAGGAGTGGAAAGAAATGAGCAGTCACACAAAAACAGCCGGCAGAACATCTGCCAAAATGAATGTCCGTACCATGGTGGAAATCGGTATGCTGGGAGCCATCTCAGTCATCCTGATGATGTTTGAAATTCCCCTGTGGTTTGCGCCAAGCTTCTACAAAATCGACTTAAGTGAGGTGCCGGTCCTTATCGGAGCCTTTGCACTTGGACCTGTGGCTGGCGCCCTGATTGAACTGGTAAAGATTCTGCTGCACCTTCTGCTGAAAGGAACTTCTACAGCAGGCGTGGGCGATCTGGCAAACTTCCTCATCGGATGCGCCATGGCCGTTCCGGCGGCCTGGATTTACCAGAAACAGAAAACAAAAAAGAATGCCATCATCGGTCTGGTGTGCGGTACAGCCGTGATGACCATTGCAGGAAGTTTTTTAAACGCACTGGTTCTTCTGCCGGCCTATGCAGCGGCATTTGGAATGCCCATTGATGCACTGGTAGGCATGGGAACCGCAGTCAACAAAGCCATCACAAGCGTAGCCACCTTTGCGCTGTTTGCAGTGGCACCGTTTAACATTGTCAAAGGGGTGCTGGTATCTCTGATTACCATGCTGCTGTACAAGCATGTGAGCCCCATTTTAAAAGGAAACCGTTAAAGAAGGAATATTTTCATGACAGAGAAAAAAAGACCGGAAATTAAAGAAATCAAAAAGCTGACAGACAGCCGGTTCCTGAATATGTATGAGCTGGATGCTGTAGACCGCAAAGGCGGACCGGTGGATTATTTTGTGGCATCCCGTGCCAGGGAAATCAAGGACATGAAGCTGTCCACCAGAAATGACCGACCGGACGGTGTGGTGATTTACAGCATTTACGGGGAAAATAAAGATCAGGTAGTGCTGATCCGCCAGTACCGGTATGCTCTGGATGATTACATCTATGAATTTCCGGCAGGGCTGGTAGAACCTGGAGAAGAGTTTCACGCGGCAGCGGTCCGGGAATTGTTTGAGGAAACCGGCCTGCATCTGACACCCATAAAGGCAGATTCCATGTATGAGCGGGCTTATTACACCACCATCGGCATGACGGATGAGTGTTGTGCCGCTGTGTACGGATATGCAGACGGGGTGCCGGATACCTCCCACTTAGAGGACAGCGAGACCCTGGAAGTAGTGATTGCAGACCGCAGGGAAGCAGCCAGAATCCTGCGGGAAGAAAATGTGGCTCTGATCTGTGCGTATATGCTGATGCATTTCATTCATGGAGAGGGAGATCCGCTGGATTTTGTAAAAAGAATTGGATAGAAAGAAGCTGGAGAAAGGGTACAGCTTGTAAGGAAGAAGACGATGTGCTATAATCACCTGAGATTGCGGCACATCGTTTTTACGTTAAAAGAAATGAGGAATATACATGAGAATCATAGAATCCTTCAGCGCCCAGGACACTTTCCGGGCAGGAGAGGAGATTGGAAAACAAGCCAAGCCCGGACAGATTTATACCTTAAACGGGGACTTGGGCGTTGGAAAAACCGTGTTTACCCAGGGAATTGCCCAGGGACTTGGGATCACAGAGCCGGTGAACAGTCCGACCTTTACCATTGTGCAGGTGTATGAAGAAGGAAGACTGCCCCTGTATCATTTTGATGTTTACCGGATCGGGGACGTAGAGGAAATGGATGAGATCGGGTATGAGGATTATTTTTATGGGGAGGGTGTCTGCCTCATTGAGTGGGCAGAACTGATCCAGGAAATTCTCCCGGACAACATCATTTCTGTCACCATTGAAAAAGATCTGGAAAAAGGATTTGATTATCGGAAGATCACCATAGAAGGAGAAGAAAAGTAATGAAAATACTGGCAATTGACAGTTCAGGACTGGTGGCCAGCGTGGCCGTTGTGGAAGATGACAACATGCTGGCAGAATATACTATCAACTATAAAAAAACACATTCTCAGACTCTTCTGCCCATGCTTGGAGAGATTTCCAAAATGATTGAGCTGGATTTAAAGAGCGTGGATGCCATTGCAGTGGCGGCAGGACCGGGCTCTTTTACCGGACTGCGCATTGGTTCTGCTACTGCAAAAGGACTGGGACTTGCCCTTGACAAGCCGTTAATTTCCGTGCCTACCGTGGATGCTTTAGCGTACAACTTATGCGGCACGGACAAGCTGATCTGTCCGCTTATGGATGCCAGAAGGAGTCAGGTGTATTCCGGCATTTATGAATTTATCGGGGAAGATCTGCACATTTTGGAGCCTCAGGCTCCGGTGCCGGTGGAAGACATGGTAAAACGCTTAAATGAACTGGAACAGGAAGTCATTTTCTTAGGGGACGGCGTGCCGGTATACCGGGAAAAAATCGAAGAGCTGATTACCGTTTCCCACAGGTATGCCCCGGCCCATATGAACAAACAGCGGGCAGGAGCCGTGGCAGTGCTGGCAGAGAAGTATTTCCGGGAAGGAAAGACAGAGACAGCCGCCGAGCATCAGCCAGTGTATCTGCGGATGTCCCAGGCAGAGCAGGAAAGAGAGAAAAAAGAGCCATGCCAGAACTAAAGCATCTGGAAATCCGGCGGATGAAAAAAGAAGATGCCGGAGAAGCAGCCAGGATCGAGGCAGAGCTGTTTACGTCCCCCTGGAGCCAGAAAAGCTTTGAAGAAGCGGCGGACTCCAAGGACACCCTGTATGTATCGGCAGTGGCAGACGGTCAGGTGGCAGGGTATTGTGGACTGTGGAAATCTTTTGAAGATGGGGAAATCACCAATGTTGCGGTGGATAAATCCTTCCAAAATCTTGGAATCGGTGGAAAACTTCTGGAATTTCTCATAGAAGAGGGGAAACAGCAGGGGATCACTGCCTTTCTTCTGGAAGTGCGAAAGAGCAATGCAGCTGCCATCCACCTCTACGAAAAGATGGGATTCGTTTCTGAGGGAGTCCGGAAAAACTTTTATGAACGGCCCAAAGAAGACGCAGTCATCATGTGGAAACGGGAACTTTAATAAAAGATGCCTTACGGATTGTTCCGTACTTTGTATCTTTGTATTCATTACGGGCGGTGCGAAACGTGTGCCATGAGCATACAGCGCCCCACAATCCTGCATCATAAAACCCTTCCAGGTGTGTGGATACCTGGAAGGGTTTTTGCGCTTAGAACAGAAGAATTTATTTGACGGAAGCCATCAGATCCAGAAGCTCGTCTTCCGTGGAAAGTCCAATGGCAGTACCGGCAGTTGTTCCGCCTGCAAAGAGTTTCACAGTAGGAACGGACATAATGCGGTAAGTCTGAAGAAGCTCCGGTTCTTCATCAATATCCACCTGTCCGAATACAAAATCCGGATGTTCTGCCTCCAGCTTTTCCAGAAGGGGATGCAGGGCTTTGCAGGGGCCGCACCAGGTAGCGAAAAAATCTACAATTACGGGTACTTTGGAATTCAGGACTTCTTCCTGAAAATTTTCATGAGTAAATGTACGCATAAAGTCACACCTTTCTTTCGGATTTGCCGCGATACAGATGTATCTGCGGCAATGTTATTTTACAGTTTTCGGATGGCATTTTCAAGTATCTGAATAGTTTCTGCAGAAGAATGGCTGTTGTAGGGCTCTGCCAGGGAAGAAAAGAAATCCTGGAAGGCTTCGTGGAGGCTGGATTCAGACAGAGAGACGAAATGAATCTGAAAATCCGGTTTTAGATACATGAATAAAATCGAACTGTGTCTGAAAAATTCAATGTTTAAGTCTGCCGGGAAGGACAGCTTTTTTTTCAGAAGCTGCAGAGAATTCTGGCTGCGGTAAGCATTGGTGAATTGGATCAGCGCTTCTTTGCGCTTCTCCAAAGAAAGTGGTGGCAGGTAGGTGCCATACTGTCCGAACAATTTTCCGCTGCGGCAGAATTCATCTAAGCCTTCCTTGGAGAAAAATTCATTCTGGCACTTAAAGGGAACCGAGGACAACTGGAAAAATTCCCGGATCAAAGCTGGATTTCCACCTGCCTGGGTGATGGAAGGAAGAAGCTTTGCATACTGGGAGGAAGGCACAAAGGAGCTGACGCAGGGCTGAAACTCCAAGACACTGTGGACCGGAATGTCTTTTTTGTGCATTTCCTGGTAATAGGCAATGGATTCCCAGGCAGAGGAGGAACGGTGGAGCAGGGGGCGGGAAAGAGAAAGCAGCCGTTCCATTTCTGTATGGCACAGTTTGATGGAGGAGGGTTCTGCAAGAAGCATGGCGTGGTCTAAGGATGCGGACAGGACAAGAAGCAGGTCTTCACAGATAATATAGTAAGGCCACAGCATGGCTTCCATATCATTTTTCCCCAAATTGATGTAAGTAAACCTGGGTTCATAAAAATTAAAATCCGACAGGGCAATGGGAAGCACGAACCGAAGAATCTCCAGGTTTGGATTGCTGTCAGCGCCAAGGGAAGGATTGGCAGAAAAATACAGAAGATGGTGAAGGCGCAGGTGCTTGTGGTAAAGGGACTGGAGCGCATAAAAGAAGGGCAGAAGCCCCATACGGGCAAGGGGAGCGTTGGTGAGGACTTCGGTGCCATCCGGTTTTTCGTGAAAAAGGCGGAGGAGAAACTGCTGCACAAGTCCTAAGGTCTGTCTGGAGTTTCCGGCCATGGAAGGAATAGGCCTTGTGCTTGTGAAAACAGGAGGAAGCAGATCAGGAGAAAGGGTTTTTGGGCTTTCCTGGAATGACGCAGAGGAAAGGCCGTCTAAGTCAGAAAAAATCTGGCAGATCAGCTTTCGGTTCTGGAAATTGGCGGAACCAGCGTGGGATTCTTCGTAAAGTTCGAAAAGCTCCTGGATATCAGCATGGTTTAAACGCATGGCCTGACAGAATTTTGTGAGAAATTCCAAAGTGGGGATCCGCTTTCCAGTCACAAGGCGGTGCAGGGAAGCACGGTCCAAGCCGGAGGTTTTGGACAGCTGGTAGACAGAGGTGCCGCTTTCTGTAAGAAACTGCTGGCACCGATCGCTTAAATGGGACATAGAGAACTTCCTTTCCTGAAGATGGATACTAGATATTATAGAACACAGAAATGGAAAAGACAAGGATGAAAAGCTGGCACAAAATCTGGCACGTATTGAGAAGAAAGAAAAAATATAGTATAATAAAAGTTAAATCTGTTCATAAAAAACGAAAATGAATGTAAAAAATAAACCTTGAAGGCTGGGAAAAACAGTTAAAAAACCTCTGAAAACCTTTTTTAAACTGGAAAAAGCGCAAAAATTAGGGGGGGGGGGGGTTAAATAAAAATGAAAAAAGGGATAATG